>VERK01000046.1 GCA_018882725.1 Actinomycetota bacterium
GCTGCACACCGAGGTCGATGGTGCTCCGATCGAGGAGTCGGTCATCATCGGTATGTGCAGCTTGTTGTTGATCGCAGGCGTCGACACCACATGGTCGGCGATTGGTTCCTCGTTGTGGCACCTGGCTTCGCACCCCGAAGACCGCCGCCGTTTGGTGGCGCAGCCCGAATTGATGGACACCGCGGTCGAGGAATTCTTGCGCGCCTACTCGCCGGTCACCATGGCCCGTCGATTGCCCGAGGATGTCGAGTACGAAGGATGCCCGATGAAGGCGGGTGAACGAGTTCTGATGAACTTTCCTGGTGCCAATCGCGATCCGGAAGTGTTCGAAAACGCCGATGAAGTGATCATCGATCGTCAGATCAATCGCCACGTGGCGTTCGGTGCCGGCATTCACCGTTGCGCTGGATCGAACTTGGCCCGCATGGAATTGCGTGTTGCCATCGAAACGTTCATTCACCGTATTCCCGAGTTCGAGCTGATCGACCCGGCCACGGTCACGTGGGCCGGCGGTCAGGTGCGGGGTCCGCGCGAGGCACGCGTCCGCTTCTGATGACTTCGTCGATCGAGGCACCGATGCAAGGCACGGTGCTCTCCGTCGTTCCGGTCGGTTCGTTGGTGCGAGCCGGTGGTTCGGTGGCGGTTCTCGAGTCGATGAAGATGCAGCACGACGTGATAGTCGCTGATCCGTCCCGAGTGGTCGAGGTGATGGTGTCAGCGGGCGACACGGTGATGGCCGGTTCGTCTCTCGTGGTGGTCGAGGCGGCCGATGTGGAGGTCGATGATTCACCGCGCGGCTACGCCGACGTCGGTCCACGGGCCGACCTGACCGAGGTGATCGACCGACATCGGTCGGGGCTCGACGCGGCCCGTGCGCAGGCCACCGAACGTCGGCACGGGTCCGGTCGCCGAACGGCCCGCGAGAACGTCGCCGATCTGGTGGATGCTGAGTCGTTCGTCGAGTACGGGCCGTTGGTGATCGCCGCTCAACGCCGACGTCGTGGCGTCGACGATCTGATCGCCCGTACGCCGGCCGATGGTCTGGTGGGTGGTATCGGTCGCGTGAACGGGGAGTTGTTCAGCGGTCGTGAATCACGGGCGGTCGTGATGTCGTACGACTACACGGTGCTGGCCGGAACTCAAGGGCAGCAGAACCATCGCAAGAAGGATCGCCTGTTCGATGTCGCCGAGCGACTGCGGATCCCTGTCGTGTTCTTCGCCGAAGGTGGCGGGGGTCGACCGGGTGATACCGATGGCCTCGGTGTGTCCGGACTCGACTGTTGGGCGTTCCACGATTTCGCTCGTCTGTCGGGTCTGGTACCTCTCGTCGGAATCACCGGTGGCTACTGCTTCGCCGGGAACGCGGCCATCCTCGGTTGCTGCGACGTCGTGATCGCACTCGAAGGATCGAACATCGGAATGGGTGGGCCCGCCATGATCGAAGGAGGCGGACTCGGCGTGTTCGAACCGACCGCCATCGGGCCGATGTCGGTGCAGCGATTCAACGGTGTCGTCGATCTGGTCGCCCAGGACGATGCCGACGCGGTCCGCTTGGCCAAGCAATACCTGGCGTACTTCCAAGGTTCGATCGGCTCCCATGTGGCCCCCGATCAGAACCGCTTGCGCGACGTCGTGCCGGTCAATCGTAAGAAGGCCTACGACATGCACGACGTGCTGAACGGCTTGTTCGACGTCGGATCAGTTCTCGAGTTGCGCCGCGACTTCGGTATCGGAATGATCACCGCGTTGGCGCGGGTCGACGGGCGACCAGTCGGCGTGGTGGCCAACAATCCGGTGCACCTGGCCGGTGCGATCGATAGCGATGGAGCCGACAAGGCAGCTCGTTTCATGCAACTGTGCGATGCGTTCGATCTGCCGATCGTCACTCTGGTCGACACACCCGGAATGATGGTGGGCCCCGAGGTGGAGGAAACCGCTCTCGTGCGCCATTGCAGTCGTCTCTTCGTCACGGCTGTCAACATGACGGTGCCCGTCGTGTCGGTGGTGGTTCGCAAGTCGTACGGACTCGGTGCCCAGGCCATGATGGCCGGTTCCACCAAGGCTCCATTGGCCTGTGTGGCCTGGCCCACGGGAGAGTTCGGCGGAATGGGACTCGAAGGCGCTGTCCGGCTGGGCTACCGCAACGAGTTGGCGGCCATCACCGATCCCGTCGAACGCGAAGCGACGTTCCAGCAGATGGTCGACCGAATGTACGAGCACGGGAAGGCGTTGTCGGTGTCGACTCATTTCGAGATCGACGATGTAATCGATCCAGCCGACACTCGGCGGTGGATCAACGCAGTGTTCGAAGCCGCGCCGGCCGTGCCCCGTCAGGGCAAGAAGCGTCCCAACGTCGACACGTGGTAGCGGTCGGGTCGGTCAGAGACAGACGTCGTACGGCCTGATCGGGACTCGGGGGAGTTCACGACCAGTGGCGTTGCGAATGGCGTTGGCGATGGCCGGCGTGACAGAGATGCACGGTGGCTCGCCGACACCCTTGGCACCCAGCGGCGACTTCGGCTCGAACTCCTCGATGAAGACGGCTTCCACATCGGGGGCATCGAGGAACGTGGGCAACAAGTAGTCGGTGAAACTCGGATTGCGAACCTTGCCGTTGGTGACAACGATCTCTTCCATAACCGCGAGTCCGAGACCCTGGGCGATTCCGCCTTCCACTTGGCCGACGCACGAGAGCGGATTCAGAACCCGTCCGACGTCCTGGGCCGTGGCGACCTGCACGACTTTGACGAGGCCGAGTTCGGGATCGACGTCGACCACCGCGCGATGGGCCACGAACGCGAAGGCGACGTGGCAATTCCCCTGCCCGTTCTCGTCGAGATCTTCGGTGGGCGGGTGGTGGTACTCGGCGGTCTCGTCGATGTCGAGATGACTGATCACATCGGCCACGGCCACGCGGAAACTGCCACGGGTGTCGACGATGTCGGTTCCGTCAACTGCGAGATTCGCGACGTCCATATCGTGATACTGCGCCACGTGAGCGAGCACCTTGTCGCGAACTGCCACACACGCGGCGTTCACTGCCCCGCCGCTCATCCACGTCTGGCGACTGGCGGATGTCGAACCAGCCGAACCGACTTGGGTGTCGATGGTGTCGAGGAGGACCTCGTCGACACCGAGCACGGTTCGCGCGATCTGCTGAGCCAACATGACGAAGCCTTGTCCTACTTCGGCGGTGGCGAACTTGACCGAGACCACGCCGTTGGAGATGCGGCACCGGGCCGTGGAGTAGTCGTCGAATCCTTCGCTGTACATCAGGTTCTTGATGCTGACACCCCAACCGATACCGCGGCGGATGTGCGACCGATCGGCCGTGCGCCCCGACCCGCCCGGAATGTCGCGGAAGTCAGGATCGGATTCGAGATCGGGGGGTAGGGGAATCGCCGCCGTCGCACGGATGCATTCCTCGACCGGGGCCACGCTGTTGACGACCTGACCGGTGATCAACTTGTCGCCGGTCTCCATCGCGTTCAGAAGACGAATCTCGACTGGATCGATACCGCAAGCCGCCGCCAACTTGTCCATTTGGCTCTCGTGGGCGTAGCAGGCTTGTACGACACCGAAGCCGCGCATGGCGCCGCAGGGTGGATTGTTGGTGCGGACCGCGTAACCATCGACCACGGCGTTGTCGCACTTGTATGGCCCCTGAGTGTGCGTGATTCCATTGATGAGCACCGCGGGAGACGTGCTGCAGTACGCACCGCCATCGAACACCATGCGGCTCTCGATCTTGACGATACGGCCGTCGCGCGTGGCGTGATGGCGCATCCAGATGCGCGCCGGGTGACGGTGCACGTGTCCGTAGAACGATTCCTCGCGTCCGTAGGCGATGCGCACAGGACGTCCGGTCCGGAGAGCGAGGAGGCACGTGTGAACCTGCAGGGAGATGTCTTCGCGGGCACCGAACGCTCCACCGACGCCGCCCAGAACGAGTCGAACCTTCTCTTCGGGAAGTCCGAGACAGGCTGCGATCTGCTTGCGGTCCTCGTGCAACCATTGAGTGGCGATGTAGAGCTCGACACCGTCGCCACCGGAATCAGGAATGGCCAGAGCGGCCTCGAGACCGAGGAATGCCTGATCCTGCATACCGATCTCGTAATCGCCCTCGACGACCACGTCACCTTCGACGGAGAGATCTCCCGTCACGATGCGCTGGTGTCGATACACGTTGCCGTGGGGATGGATCTCGGGCGCGCGCCCGGCGATGCACTCTTCAGGGTCGACCACCGGATTGAACACTTCGTACTCGACCTTGATCGCTTCGAGCGCACGCTTGCAGGTTTCGGGATGGTCGGCGGCGACGGCCGCGATGGGTTCACCGCTGTACCGAACGAGATCGCCCACTTTGGCGAACACCGGTTGATCCTGGACGATCAGCCCGTAGGCGTTGAGGCCAGGTACGTCGTCGGCGGTCACGATGACTTCGACGCCGTTGATCTTCCAGGCTGCCGACACGTCGATACTGACGATGCGAGCAAAGGGGTGCGGACTGCGCAGAGTCGCTCCCCACAACATGTTCTCGGCCCACATGTCGCTCGAAAAAGCGAAGCCACCCTGAACCTTGGCCACACCGTCGGGGCGTGACGCGTTGGTGCCGAGGGTTCCGGATCGCGGAGGAGAGACGACCGAGACGTTCATCGGGCACCGTCCTTGGCTGTCGAACGACGAGACACCGACACCTGCTTGACGGCGTCGAGGATGCGTCCGTAGCCCGTGCACCGGCAGATGTTGCCGGAGAGTGCTTCCTTGATCTCGAGATCGGACGGGTCGGGGTTGCTGTCGAGCAGATGATGGACGGCGACGATGAAGCCGGGTGTGCAGAAACCACACTGGACTCCGCCCGCATCGAGGAACGACTGTTGCACGTCGCTGAGCCGGCCGTCGGGGCCGAGACCTTCGACGGTGCGAATGGAAGCACCCTGGGCCGATGCGGCCATAACGAGGCACGAACACACCGCTTTGTCGTCGATGATCACGGTGCAGCTACCGCACTCGCCCTGCTCGCACGCCCCCTTGGCTCCGGGCAGGCCGAGGCGCTCGCGCAAGACGAAGAGCAGGCTTTCTCCGATCCAGGAATCGCGCACGTGGTGTTCGCGACCGTTGACACTCAACGTGTACATCTCGGAACCAATGGCAGTCATGAGTAAGACCTCGTGAGGAGACGTTGGGCAAGAACGCCGACGGCATGACGGCGGTAAGCAGCGGTCGAGCGATGGTCGTCGATCGGACGGGACGCGTCACGAACCAAACGAGCGAACTCGGCCAGAGTGTCGGTGTTCGGCCGCGACGACATGGTGTGATTCGCGGCCAACCACGTCTCGGCGTCGGTGGCACGAATGATGGTCGGGCCCACAGCTCCGAGTGCCACGGCGACGCGATCGTTGGTTCGCACCAGACACACCGATGCGGTGGCGATCACCATGGCGTTGCGGGTTCCGACCTTGGCGTACCCCTGCCACCCCTCGACGAGCGGCAACGTCACTGAGCGAACGAATTCGGATGGCTGAAGTGCGTTCCGCTTGACGCCGACCATGAAGTCGGCGAACCGGATCTGGCGTGCGCCATTCGGACCCACCACGTCGATGACCGCGTCGAGTGCGGCGAGAACCGGGAGGCCGTCTCCGGCGGGTGAACAGGTGCCGAGGTTGCCTCCAAGAGTTCCGGCGGCGCGAATCTGTGGCGAGCCAACGGTGCGGGCCGCTTCGGCGAGAGCCGGGAGCAGACGAGCGAGTTCGCCGGTTTCCATCTCGGCGTACGGCACCCCCGAACCGATGGTGATGGTGCGACGTGACGAGTCGACCGACCATGAGCGCAATTCGGACACCCGATTGAGTGCGACCACATCAGCGGGTCGACGCCCGTGCAAGTTCACTTCGACCATCAGGTCGGTGCCACCGGCGAGGAGAGTCGCCTGAGGGTTTCGTGAGAGCAAGTCGACCACTTCGCCGACACTGGTGGGAATCGCGACGCTCATCGGGGAGAACCATCCCATCCGCTGAATGCGTCGATCATCGCCTTCACGTCACCAAGTGGATAGAGAATCGGGCAGGTGCATCCATGTTCGATGTAGTGGGCGACCTTGGCTCGAGCCTCCGAAGGAGTTCCGCTCGCGGTCAACATCTGAACGATCTCGTCGGGAACCAACTTGCTCGCCTTCTCGACTTGTTCGTGGGTGGCCGGCCACGTGAGCACTTCACCCACTTTGTCGAGTAACGATTGGGGCACTCCGGACGCTTTCATGATGTGAGGCTGTTGGCCGAGATACTGCGTGACCATGAGACGAGCCATGTCGAGCGCGGTCTGGCGATCTTCGTGAACGCTGCACACGACCAACTGCGGACGATCGATGTCGTCGAGTGATCGCCCGGCTTTGGCGGCACCCTTCGCCAACGCCTCGACCGCCTGGTCGTTGTAGTCGGGGGAGACGAGATAGTTGAGAACCGCACCGTCGGCGATTTCGCCGGTGAGCTCCATCATCTGCATGCCGGTTGCGCCGATGTAGATCGGGACGTCTTTGGGCCGGCGCTCCTGGTACACGTAGTCGAGTTCGACGCCGTCGAGGTGCACGTACTCTCCGTGGAAGGTGACGTTCTCGTTGTTGAGGAGAGCGCGCACCGTGGTGACGATCTCACGCATCACGCGCAGAGGTTTGGCGCGGTCGATACCGACTTTCTGTGCCAGCGGATCCCACCACGCTCCGATGCCGAGGATCACGCGTCCGGGGGCCAGATCGTCGAGGGTGGAGAAGGTGGCGGCCAGTCGGGCCGGGTTGCGACTCCAGCAGTCGACGACGCCGCTACCGACCTTGATGGTGTTGGTCACGCTCGCGAAGGCCGCCATCGGAACCGTGGCTTCGCGCACCAGACGGCTTTCGGCCTGCCACACCGCATCGAAACCGCGTTGTTCGGCGTATTGGGCGAACTCCATTCCCTCGCGGATGCGGTGTGCGTCCTGAAGGTAGATGGCGACGGGTTGGATGGCGGTCATGGCTGAATCGTACCTTTACGTTTTGTCAAGGCTGGGTGATCACGCCAGCGCGGAATGGAGACGGGTAGCCGCCTCGGCGGCCTTCTGACGGACTTCGTCGAGGTCGACACGGGTGGGTCGTCCGTCAGCGAGCAGTACCTCGCCGTCGGCTCGAACCACGTCGATCGCGCGGATGCCAGGCGTGAACGCGACGTGCCAGGGCGAGTCGACGTGGTCGTAGTTCCAGGTGACCTGGTCGTCTCGGCACTCGGGGAGCAGATCCCAGGAGGCGGTCAGCCAAGCCCAAGCGTCGTCCGGGCTGCGGCCGATGTCGTCGTTGCGCGCGGCGACGTAGGCGAGTCGGAACTCTTCGAGCATGTCGGCGCCTATTCCGTCGGTGCCGAGAACGATGCGATTCGATCGGGCAGCCGGTCGCGCGTACCCAACCGAGTTGTTCATGTTGCTACGTGGATTGTGGGCGATGGTTCCGGGCAACTCGCGATCGAGGTGGACGCAGTGAACGAGAAGCCAGTCTTCACGAGCCAGCGACGAAAGACGTTGGCCAGCCTCGATGTCGTCGACTCCTTCCGCCACGTGGATGTGCACTCCCACACCGAGGTCGGCCGCCAGCCCGGCCGCATCGTGAAGGAGTTCGTCGCCACATGTGAAGGCGGCGTGAACCCCGACCAGACCACGGCCGCCAGCGCGGATGAATCGCTCGTTCTCACGCAGACCGCGCCGTCCGCCGTCGATGCCGTGGCGATCGGTGACTCCGTAGGAGCACACGACGCGCACGCCGACTTCTTCACAGGCCTGCGCGATCACATCGAGACTGCCCTCGATGGCGTTCGGACCCTCGTGGTGATCGATGATGCCGGTGGTCCCCGAGCACAACGCTTCGACGGCACCGAGTTTGGCCGACCAGTAGAGCGTGTCGAGGTCGAGAGCGGCGTCGAGTCGCCACCAGATCTGCTGGAGGGTGCTCAGGAAGTCGTGCGGCTGCACCGGTGGGGCCGGCATGCCACGCGCCAACGACGAGTACAGATGGTGGTGCGCACACACCAACCCGGGCGTCGTCGTTGCGGTCACTGTTCGTCGGCGTCGTCGTTGGCCGGACGCATGGGGAGCACCGTGCGCCAGTTGCCGTCCCATTGATGCAAGGCGGCTGCCACCGCACCGGCGGTCGGAACCAGGCCGATCTCTCCGACGCCCTTGATGCCGTACGGAGCGTTGGGCTGCGGAGATTCGACCAGGATCACGTCGATGGCCGGCACGTCCTTGGCCCGCAGGATTCCGAGCGAGCGCAGCGTCATGTTGGTAGGGAATCCGGTCTCGGGATCGGAGGGGAAGTCTTCCGACAATGCGTACCCCAGGCCCATGTGCACCGAACCTTCGATCTGTCCTTCGCACAACGTGGGATTGACGGCCCGACCCACGTCGTGCGCGGCCACCACACGATTCACCTTTCCCGTCGAGCGATCGACACGAACCAACTGCGCGGCGTAACCGAAGGTGGAGTGGATCGTGGGGTTCTCGACCTCACCCAACTTCTGTGTCCAGTCGACTCGATACTCGCCGTAATGGTCGACGCCGACCGAGCAACCCGCGTCTTTGGCCGCGAGACAGGCCGCGCGTACGGCGCCCGCACCCATGAGGGTTCCGCGCGAACCCGTGGTCTGGCCGAATCCCAATTCGCGGGTCGTGTCGACGATGACGCGGATGCGTTCGGGAGCAATGCCCAATTCCTCGACCACTACTTGCAGAGCGACTGTGTTGATGCCTTGTCCCATTTCGGTCCAGCCGTGGCGAACCTCCACGACCCCATCAGCGCGGAAATGAACGACGGCACCCGTGACTTCCTTGAAGCCGTTGCCGAGTCCGCTGTTCTTGAGGCCCAGACCGAGCCCGACCGCATCGCCCGATGCGACCGCGACATCGAAGTGAGGCTTGATCTCGTCGAGGCACTTCTCGGCTCCGAGGCACCCGTCGTCCATGATCTGCCCGGGCCCCCACACTTGACCCGGCCGGATGACATTCAGTTTGCGCATGCTCCAGCCGTCGAGCCCCACTTCGTGAGCGAGCCGATCCATGACTCCCTCCATGGCGAACTGAGCTTGGTTGGCGCCGAAACCGCGGAACGCCCCGCACACCGGGTTGTTCGTGCGTACGGCCACTGCTTCCACGTCGATGGCGGGCAGGTGATAGGGGCCCGACGCGTGGCCAGCCATGCGCTCGAGGACCTTCATGCCGACGCTCGCATAGGCGCCGCTGTCGCCGACCGCGCGCACACGCAGCGCGGTGAGGCGGCCCTCTGAATCGCAGCCAGCGGTGTACTCCATCCGGATGGGGTGGCGCTTGGCGTGCATGAGGAGCGATTCTTCGCGCGACAACGTGCACTTCACCGGGCGATCGAGAAGCCAGGCGGCCAGAGCGGCCTGCGCCTGATTGCTCATGTCTTCTTTGCCGCCGAACGCACCGCCGTTGGTGACGAGTTCGACCGTGACCTGATCGTTTCCGATTCCGAGCACTCGCGCGATGTCGTTACGGTCGTCCCACACACCCTGGCCGCCCGAATAGACATGGAGGTGACGACGACCATCGCGAACGCTCGGTACTGCCAACGAGCTCTCGGGTTCGAGAAAGGCGTGTTCGATGCGTTGCGTCTGGAAAACCTCCGACACCACGTGAGTCGATGAGGCCAACGCTTCGTCCACGTCACCACGGTGGTACTTGCTGATGCTGAGAACATTCGAGTCAGTGC
This sequence comes from Actinomycetota bacterium, assembly GCA_018882725.1. Classification (GTDB taxonomy): domain Bacteria; phylum Actinomycetota; class Acidimicrobiia; order Acidimicrobiales; family Ilumatobacteraceae; genus Casp-actino8. The sequence goes on from VERK01000046.1 coordinate 9,746, forward strand.
CCCACACTGCGATTTCGGGCGAGTCGATGGCAGCGACCGCATCGGTGATGACGGGAAGCACCCTGTAGTCGATCTGCACGAGAGTCGCGGCGCGACGGGCGATCTGGCGAGTCTCGGCGACGACGACGGCCAGAACGTCACCGGCGTAACTGGTGCGACCCCCGACCGGGATCATGATCGGCCAGTCCTTGTAGATGAGCCCGACTTTCAACTCGGCCGGGACGTCGGCGGCCGTGTACACCGCGACCACGCCAGGAACGGCGAGTGCAGCCGTCGTGTCGATGGATGTTATCTCGGCGCGGGCGTGGGCCGTGAGGTGCAGCGCCGCGTGCAGCATGCCGGGTACGCGGATGTCGTCGACGTACCCGCGATCGCCGAGGGTCAACTCCTTGGCTTCGTACTTGGTTCCACGACTCCCGATACCACCGGGTGCGACGGGGGTCAGCGTGACGCCCTTGGCGACCGCATCGATGGCGTCGAGGACCTTCACGTAACCGGTGCATCGACACAAGTGGGCACCGAGATGGCGTGCCATGTCCTCGCGTTTGAGGTCGGCACCCTTTTTGTCGACTTGGGCCTTGGCCCGCATGACGATGCCGGGAATGCAAAAGCCGCATTGCAGGCCACCACAGGCGGCGAAGGCGTCGGCGTAGGTGTCACGTTCGTTCTGTGGCAGACCCTCGAGAGTGGTGATGGTCTTGCCCGCGACCTTGGTGAGTGGCTGCTGGCAACTCACGACGGGGCGTCCGTCGATGAGAACCGTGCAACAACCGCATTGACCCGATGGGGAGCAACCGTCCTTGGGGGATGTGATGTCGAGTTCGTCACGCAGAGCCGCCAGGAGATGCGGGTGGTCGCCGCGAACGCTGACCTCGCGACCGTTGACGACGAGCGACACGGGTGTGGTGATCATGTCGGTCATGTTCAGCTCCTCGGCGGCTCGATGACGCCGCGTTGACTCGTGAGACGGGTGTACACCTCGGGACGGCGATAGCGATCGAAGTCGAACAACGTCTCCTTGTAGCGACGACACCATTCGAGATCGCAGTCGACACTGATCAACTCGTCGCCGGTGGTGATGGTCTGGGCGACGATCTGACCGGACGGGGCCACGATGCACGATTGTCCGAGCGAATCGACGCCCTCTTCGACGCCGCCCTTGGCGACACCGATCACCCAGGTTCCGTTCTGGTAGGCACCCGCTTGCATCACGAGCGAGTTGTGGAAGCCCTGGAGGATGTCCTGTGACGGGTCGGGGACGTAATGAATCGGGGTGTTGTAACCGCAGAGGATCATCTCGACCCCTTGGAGACCCATCTCGCGGTACGACTCGGGCCAGCGGCGGTCGTTGCAGATCATCATTCCGACGATGCCGCCGAACGCGCGCCAGACCGGAAAGCCTTCCGGACTCGGCTCGAAGTAGTAGCGCTCGGCGTGTTGGAAGGGACGGTCTGGCTCGTTGGTCTCGTGTCCCGGGATGTGCACCTTTCGGTACTTGCCGACGATGGAGCCGTTCCGTTCGACCAGGACCTGCGTGTTGTACCGGTGGCGATTTCCGTTGCGATCGGGTTCGGTGAGCTCGGCGTAACCGAGACAGAAACCGATTCCGAGTCGACGAGCCTCGTCGAACAGCGGCTGGGTGGCGTCGTTCGGCATGGCTGTCTCGTACCAGTGATCGGATTCGCCGATGTTGGAAATGAACCAGCGCGGGAAAAAAGTCGTGAGCGCCAACTCGGGGAAGACGACCAGTTCGACGCCCCGTTCGGCAGCCCGACGGAGCAGAACGAGAAGACGTTCGACGACATCGGAACGTGAATGATCGCGGTTGATCGGTCCCAATTGGGCCGCTCCGACGTTCACGATCCGCTGAGTGCCGATGTCGTGTGTGAAGTGAGTGGACACGGTGTCTCCTCTGGGCTTACGGCTTCTCGTTGGATGATTCGTGTGGTTGTGCGGCGAATTCAGTATGCGCGAGCCTCCACATCACGTCGAGGAGGATGTCGGTTCCCTCGACCAGGTCGGCCGGTTCAGTGAATTCGGCCGGGTTGTGGCTGATCCCGAGATGCGATTGGGTGAAGATCATCGCGGTTGGGCAGACGCGAGCCAGCATCTGGGCGTCGTGTCCGGCGCCCGAGGGGAGCCGCATGTTCGAGTGACCTCGCTCGCGGATCACGTTTTCGATGAGATCGACGACGCGGTTGTCGAAGACCACGGGTTCGAAGCGAGCCAGGCGTCGGGTTTCGATCGCCACACCCTCGTCGGTCGCAACCTGCTCGAGGAATTCGGTGATCTCGGCTTCGGCCCGCTGCAGGGTGGTTTCGTCGGTGTTGCGCACGTCGAGGGTGAGCGTGGCCGAACGTGGAACGACATTCACCAGATTGGGCACCAGGTCGATCTTGCCGACCGTGCACACCTGGTCGCCGCCGTAACGAGTGGCGAGATCGCGAAGGAACACGACGATGCGGCCAGCGACGAGGGCAGGGTCGTGTCGCAACGACATGGGCGTCGTTCCGGCGTGGTTGCTCTGGCCGGAGATGGTCACTTCTTGCCACGAGATTCCCTGCACGCCGGTGACCGTTCCGAAGCGTTTGTCGTCGGCTTCGAGTCGAGGGCCTTGTTCGATGTGCAACTCGACGAATG
>VERK01000256.1 GCA_018882725.1 Actinomycetota bacterium
TGCATGGTGGTGAGTCCCTTGCCGCCGTACTCCTTGGGCCAGGTCGCGCAGATCCAGCCGCCCTCGTACAACTTGCGCGGCCAGTTCTCGTTGAACTCCTTGCGCGCTTCCGGGCTCAGGTCGAAACCGGGTTCACCCCAACCCTTCGGCAAGTTGGCAACCAGCCACTCGCGGATCTCGGAACGAAAGGCCTCGGCTTCGGGGGAATAGCTCATGTCCATGGGCGACATTCTCACCGCTGAACCACCGACGTTCCGAACCCGCTCGGTGGTTTCCGTTCACACACCATTCACACGCCCTGAACAGGCCCGTGACCGAGGCTCCGTACGGTCCGTCCATCAAGCAGCCCGCCGACTCCGATCCCCGCCTCGGACAGCACGAACTCGCCGTTCTGCGGGTTCTCGTGGACAACCCTGGTCGGGTGGTGAGCCGCCTCGAACTCGCCCGACGCGCAGGAATCAGCCAATTCGGACAACGCCGATCCGACTCACTCCTCGTGGAGATTCGTCGTGCTCTCGACCCCGACTCCATCCGGACGGTGCGCGGACGAGGCTGGATGCTCGTCGATTCGGCGCGCGATCGCGCGCGCGACCTCCTGGCCAAAGGTTCGCAGCCCGACTGACGGGCAGAATGTGCCATGGCTCTGACGGCGGCGGCGACTGGTTCGTACGATCTCGCGCTCGTACTGGGCAATCTGCTCCTGATCGTGGTGGCGGCCCGAGTTGGTGCCGAAGTCGCCGAACGTCTGCGGATTCCGGCGGTGCTCGGCGAAATCGTCGCGGGTCTCGTGATCGGACCGTCAGTCCTGGGCTGGATCGACCCACTGCGCTTCTCGTCGGTCGCCGACATGGTTCTGCTGCTCGGAGAGATCGGCGTGATTCTCCTTCTGATGCAGGTCGGCCTCGAGATGGATCTCGGCGAACTCGGCAAAGTCGGGCGCACCGCCATGACAGTGGGCGTGATCGGTGTGGCTGTGCCGATGGGCGCCGGTGTCGCAGTGGCCAGTGCGTTCGGCGAGTCGGGCAAGATCGCCCTCTTTCTCGGTGCCGCCCTCACCGCCACGAGTGTCGGAATCACCGCGCGCGTTCTCGGTGATTTGCGAGCCCTGGCCACCACCGAAGCACGAGTCGTGCTCGGGGCCGCGGTAGCCGACGACGTTCTCGGTCTCATCATCCTCACGGTGGTCGTGAAAGTCGTGACCGAAGGTTCGATCGGCGCCGGTGTGGTGCTCGAAACGATCGGTCTCGCGCTCGGCTTCTTACTGGTGACCGGACTCCTCGCAGTCTTCGTGATTCCGAAGGCTCTGGATCGGCTGCAGTCAGTTTCACGCTCGTCCAACACCGTGGTGGTGGCCGCCTTCGGTCTGACGATCGCGCTGTCATTGCTGGCGAGTGAAGCGAAGTTGGCGTTCATCATCGGAGCGTTCGTGGCCGGTCTCGGCATTGGTCGCAGTGCTCAACACGAGCGCATCGCCGAAGGTCTTCACCCGCTCGGGCACGTGTTCGTTCCCATCTTCTTCGCCAGCATCGGAATCAACGCCGACCTCGAGGCCATGGTGCAGCCCGACGTACTCGCCTTGGCCGGGTGTCTCACCGTCGTCGCAATCGCCGGCAAGTTGGTGTCAGCACTGGGGGTTCGACGCAATCGAGCCGATCGACTCCTGATCGGTATCGGCATGGTGCCGCGCGGCGAAGTCGGGCTCATCTTCGCCTCGATCGGCCTCACGCGAGGAATCCTCGACGAGGATCTCTACGGCGCTCTGCTGTTGGTGGTTCTGGTGACGACGATTGTCACTCCTCCGCTGCTCACCGCTCGACTGAAGAAGGGCGGGACCCCTTCACGGCCCACCGACGGAGACGTGGCTCACGAACCGAGCGGAGGCTGGATCGGCGTGCACGATGGTCGCCTCGTGATCGACTCCACGGCACCCGAATCGCTGTTGATCCCACTCGCTTTGCGCGCAGCAGAACTGTCAGCGATCGCTCAACCGAGCGACGAGATGCTCGACTGGTTTGCGGCGCGACGATCGATCGCTCTCAAGTGGCGTCCGGTCGACACCGAGCAGTTGTTGAACGTGCTACGCGACGGCGACAACGACTCGTGGAAGACACTCGGCACTCTCGGAGTGCTCGAGAGGGCTCTCCCCGAAGTGGCCGACACCATCGACCGACGACGGGCCGATCCTGATCTGTTCGACGCCACCCGACCGCTCCACCTTCCACTCGTCGATCGTGTCCACGAATTGATGGCATCGCCCGGCTTCGACCCGATGTTCGATGCACTCTTCGATCGGATCGAACACCCCGAGTTGCTCACTCTCGCCACGTTCATCCATGACGTCACCGAAGATGATCGGCGTGCGGCATCGCTGGCCCACAGACTTCGTCCGTCCGACGCGAACACCGTCACCCGTGCGCTCAACGTGTCGCGTGCACTGCACGTGGCCGCTCGTGGCCCCGACATCACTGTCGACGACGCCATTCGAGCCGTCGACGATCGACAGGTGGTTCTCATCGGGCTCGTGCTGGCTTTGCTCACCTCGTCGGACGTGATCCATGCGGCACTCGCCGAGGCGGGCCGGCAGTTCCTCCAGCAGAACTGATCCGGGTTCGCGCCCGGCTGGCCCTCCGCACCAACTGCTCACATTCCCGAAACATTGCGAAGAAGAGCAAGAAACACGGCTCTTCTACCTTCTCGCCCGGAGTCGCCAGTGTTGCCGCCTCTGCCCGCCGGTTCGCCGGATCACCCCTAGCGAGGAGGACACATGCTCACCCGTCAACGTT
>VERK01000257.1 GCA_018882725.1 Actinomycetota bacterium
ATCCCGACCGGCCAAACAGGCTTAAAGACTCAACCGACCCGCCATGCGACCAGCGTACGAGCGGTGCGGATCACACGAGCCACCCCCGGCCCGACGGGGGCCGAGGACTACCGTTGAACCCATGCCCGAACAGCCCTCCCGCAACCTCGCCATGGAACTGGTGCGTGTCACCGAGTCGGCGGCCCTGGCCGCCGCTCGCTGGGTGGGGCGTGGCGACAAGAACGGTGTGGACGGTGCGGCGGTCGACGCCATGCGTACCGTGCTGGCCACGGTTCCGATGGATGGCCTGGTGGTCATCGGCGAGGGCGAGAAGGACGAAGCGCCCATGTTGTTCAACGGCGAGATCGTCGGCGACGGTTCGAGCACCAAGACCGATGTGGCCGTCGATCCGATCGACGGCACCACACTCACCTCGCTTGGTCGCGGCAACGCGTTGTCGGTGATCGCGGTGTCCGAGCGCGGCACCATGTTCAATCCCGGGCCGTGCATGTACATGGAGAAGATCGCGGTGGGTCCGGCCGCGGTTGGTCACATCGACATCACGGCGACGCCCACGCAGAACCTCAAGTGGATCGCCAAGGCCAAGGGTGAGAGCGTGCGCGATCTCACCGTCGTGATCCTCGACCGCGATCGACACGAGGGCCTGATCGAGGAGGTTCGCAGCACGGGTGCGCGCATCAAGCTCATCAGCGACGGCGACATCTTCGGTGCGATGGCGGCCGCCTGGCCCGACGCCGGTGTGGACGTGTTGTTCGGTATCGGTGGAACTCCGGAAGGAGTCACCGCGGCGGCCGCGCTCAAGTGCATGGGCGGCGAGATCCAAGGACGTTTGTGGCCGCGAAACGAGTCGGAGAAGCGCGCAGCGATCTCGGCGGGTTACGACCTCGATGCGGTGCTCACGACCGACGATCTGGTGAAGGGCGACAACTGCTTCTTCGCCGCAACGGGCGTGACCGACGGAGAGTTGTTGAAGGGTGTGCGTTTCTACCCGGGTGGCGCGTCGACCCAGAGTTTGGTGATGCGGTCACGGTCTGGAACGGTGCGCATGATCGAAGCACGGCACCGACTCGACAAACTTCGCGAATTCTCCTCCGTCGACTACGCCTGAACCGCCCCGATACGAACTCACTACAAACTGATGGGCGCGGAAACCGGCAAATTTGCCGGGTTTCCGCGCCCATTCAATTCAGGTCGGGACGTGTTGGTTCGTCTCGGGTTACATCATTCCGGGCATGCCGCCCATGCCACCCATGCCGCCAGCGCCACCCGCGGGCATCGCTGACTTCTTCTCGGGCTTGTCGGCCACGAGGCATTCGGTGGTGAGCACCAAGGCCGCGATCGACGCCGCGTTCTGCAACGCCGCGCGTGTGACCTTGGCCGGATCGATGATGCCGGCCTTCACGAGGTCGATGTATTCGCCCGTGGCGGCATTGAGTCCGACCGCACCCTTCTCGCTCTCGACGCGCTGAACCACGAGGGCGCCCTCGAGTCCGGCGTTGTCGGCGATGTTGCGAGCCGGAGCCTCGAGCGACTCCCACACCGTGCGAGCACCCGTGGCCTCGTCACCCGACAACGTGTCGAGTGTCTTCTTCACGGCCGCGCGAGCGCGCAACAGAGCGGTTCCACCGCCGGGCACCACACCTTCTTCGATGGCCGCACGAGTCGCCGACACGGCGTCCTCGATCCGGTGCTTCTTCTCCTTGAGCTCGACTTCGGTCGCCGCGCCCACCTTGATGACAGCGACGCCACCGGCCAACTTGGCCAGACGCTCCTGGAGCTTCTCGCGATCCCAATCGGAGTCGGTGTTCTCGATCTCGGTCTTGATCTGGTTGATGCGCCCTTCGACATCGGAGCGGTCGCCCGCACCGTCGACGATGGTCGTCTCGTCCTTGGTGACGATGACGCGCTTGGCGCGACCCAACAGATCGAGCGTGACGTTCTCGAGCTTCAAGCCCACTTCTTCGCTGATGACCTGACCGCCGGTGAGAACGGCCATGTCCTGCAGCATCGCCTTACGGCGATCGCCGAAGCCGGGAGCCTTGACGGCCACCGAGTTGAACGTGCCGCGGATCTTGTTGACCACGAGAGTTGCGAGAGCCTCACCCTCGATGTCCTCGGCGATGATGATGAGCGCCTTGCCCGACTTCATGACGGCCTCGAGCGTGGGCAAAATCGCCTGCACGGTCGAGATCTTGGCGCCGTACAGCAGGATGTACGGATCGTCGAGCACTGCCTCTTGACGCTCGGCATCGGTGACGAAGTACGGCGACAGGTAGCCCTTGTCGAAGAGCATGCCTTCGGTGAAATCGAGTTCGATGCCGAAGGTGTTGCTCTCTTCGACGGTCACCACACCGTCCTTGCCGACCTTGTCGATCGCATCGGCGATGACGCCACCGATCGCCGCATCAGCCGCCGAAATGGTGGCGACGCTGGCGATCTCGGACTTGTCTTCGACCTTCTTGGAGAGATCCTTGATGGACTCGACCGCGGCCGCGACTGCCTTCTCGATACCGCGCTTGAGCCCCATCGGGTTGGCACCCGCGGTGACGTTGCGCAGACCGTGCGACACCATCGACTGAGCGAGCACGGTGGCCGTGGTGGTGCCGTCACCCGCGACGTCGTTCGTCTTGGTGGCGACTTCCTTCACGAGCTGCGCGCCCATGTTCTCGAAGGGATCTTCGAGCTCGACTTCCTTGGCGATCGACACACCGTCGTTGGTGATGGTCGGGGCGCCGAACTTCTTGTCGAGGACGACGTTGCGACCCTTGGGTCCGAGTGTCA
>VERK01000258.1 GCA_018882725.1 Actinomycetota bacterium
TTCCTTACCATGGAAACGCTCTGCCGACTGAGCTAAGAGGGCGCTGGAACGCGGGGGTTCCGCGAGCCGACTGAGCAGGCTACCTGCGCCTTCATCGGAAACGACCAGTAGGTTGAGCGCGTGGCCACTGCCCCGTCACCCGTCTCCATCCGACCCGCGGTGGCCGGGGATGCCGAGGCCATCCGACAGATCTACAACTACGAGGTCGAGAACACCACGGCCACCATGGACCTGGTCCCGCGTTCGCTCGACGACCAGGTGGCCTGGCTCGGGGCCCGCAGCGGGGCCTTCGCTGCCCTGGTCGCAGTGCGTCCGGCCGGCCCGGGGGCCAGCGGTCCGTACGTGAACGGGCCCGAGGAAGTGGTCGGCTTCGCCGCCCTCAGCCCCTACAAGGAGCGGGCGGCCTATCGGCCGACGGTCGAGGATTCGGTGTATGTGCGCCGTGACCTGGGGCGACACGGAATCGGCCGACTGCTCCTGGACGGGGTGTGCGACCTGGCTCGGTCGTCGGGGTTCCATTCGGTGATGGCCCGGATCGAGGCCTCGGGACAGGCCAGTCGGGCGTTGCACGCGGCCTGTGGATTTCGGGAAGTGGGCATCGAGCACGAGGTCGGACGCAAGTTCAACCGTTGGCTCGACGTCGTTCTGATGCAAAAAATGCTCTGAGGCTCCCGGCCAACCCCTGGTGATCCGGGTAACCCCTGGCGATCAGGGTGAAAAAGTCGCCCGATTCGACTGCTTTTTTCACCCCGATCAACGAAGGACTGGCGACCGGACCGCATTCACGAGGGTCCGGAGGTCGGACACCGGGGGACGATTCCCCCACCGGGCCACGATCGAGTTCGGGTCGGAGGCCAACAGGCCGACGATGGTTTCGGCAACGAGACGACCGCCCACCGGGCCGAGCCGCCCGGGATCGGGACCCGAGTCGGCAGCGGTCTGAGCCGCCGCCTCAGCCAGCACGTACACCCAGAGCGGAGTCTTGCCGGCGAATCCGGGCGCCACATCGGTGATCGCCCGTTGGTCGGATGGATCACCGGTGGCCGCACCGATTCGGATGTCGGCGTCGGCGAGAGGAGTGAGGCCGAGCGCCCGCGCGACGTCTTGACCCGTCGGCAATCCGAGTTGCTGACCGCGCAGCAGATTGCGCAACGCGAGGTTCGCCGGTCCGACGCCAGTGGTGGGGAGCGGAAGAAGACTGAGTGACGACGTGAGGGACGCATCGATTTTGTACGACGCCTGGAACCGATCGGATCGACGCGATGGCAAGAGATAGTTCCAGTCGATCGCGAAGGTGGAAGGCGACGGGGTGAAACCCGATAGATCAGAACCGGTCGCGAACGTTCCTGAAAAGACTGGCAGCGGACGCGTGTCGGAGTTGATCTTGTAGAACCCGCGAACCTGCGAGTGGCCGAATCGATACGCGGCCACTGCGAACTCGACGGGCATCTGAGCGCATGAGTCGTACACCGTGAGATTGGTTCGCCAACCCCGACCTTGTCGACGGATCACCGAGTCAACTGTGCTCTGTCCGACGATCGTGGGCAGGTAGTCGGTCAGCACGATCCATTGATAGGCATCGGTGACCTCTCGTCTCGCGCGGGCAAATACTTGGGCGTTGCTGAGTGAGCGGTCCTGAGTACGGATCCGATCGACGGAACGATTGTGGAATCGAATGAAGAGCGAATGGATTCCGGCGACGATGCGATTCTCATCGTTGCGCGGATCGCCGATGATCGCCCGACCAGCGGAGTCGCGCGGGAGGTCGGTCGCGCCGAGATCACGTCCTCCAGTGAGCGGTGCTCCCGACAGCAGATGCATCTGATCGGCCTGGTAGAGGCGGGACGACGAGATCGGTCCCTCTCCGTAGAGCGAGTCGAGATCGAGTTGCGGGGTGCGGCCGTTCACAAGAGCGTTGACAGCGACAGGAGTGACGAGATCGTTCGGTCGATCGTCGAGGGTGAGATCATGATCGACGAACTGGCCGAAGTAGGTGTAGGCGGCCGGGATGGCACGATTCTCTTCGGGGTCGTCAACTCCCGGAGGAGTCGGTTCGTCGGCCGGAGCGATCATCGCCTCGGAGAGCGAGCGCAGTTCGTCGGTTGACCACGTCGCCGCCGGCAGAGACGCGAACAATTCGCCATAACCCTTTCCCGGGGTCGCGCAATCCGTCGATGGAGCGGCCTGCACCCCACCCGAGGGCAGAGCGAGGAGTCCAGCGGCCCCCATCGACGCGACGAGGCCGGCGGTCATGAGTCGTTTCATACCAGCACTCTGAAGTGTCGAGGTGAGAACGAGGAACGACGAAGTTGGGAGTTCGTTAAGAATCGACCGGCGTGTGCCACCGGGCCATAAGCGAAAGGGCCGCCCGACTGGGCGACCCTTCACATCTGGTGGGCCGAGAAGGATTCGAACCTCCGTAGGCAATGCCGGCAGATTTACAGTCTGCTCCCTTTGGCCGCTCGGGCATCGACCCAGTGATGCGGGCGAAAGTGTAGCGACGGGATGCCCGATTCATGATGCCCCAGCCCCTGGCTCGGGTGCCCGATTACGATCTCCGACATGCCCTCATTCGACATCGTCTCGGAAGTCGACCGCCAGGAAGTCCGCAACGCCATCGACCAGGCCCAGCGCGAAATCTCCACCCGGTTCGACTTCAAGAACACCAACTCGACGATCGAGCAGAAAGACCTGACGATCACCCTCCACACCGTGAGCCAGGACCGACTCAACGCGCTGAAGGTCGTGCTCGAGGAACGGCTCGTCAAGCG
>VERK01000259.1 GCA_018882725.1 Actinomycetota bacterium
TGATCGACGTGGGCATCTCGCGCACCGACGCCGGCATCGTGGGTGACGTCGACTTCGACGCGGTGCAGGCCGTGGCCGGAGCCATCACGCCCATGCCCGGTGGCACGGGTCCGATGACCATTGCCTGTCTGCTCGAGAACACACTCACCGCCGCCCGGCTGCAAGGCGCCTTCCCGGCCTGACCACCCGGTCTCGTGAGATGCGGGTTGTGATCGCTTCGCCGACCCTGGCAGACTGCGAGCAATGTTCACCGTTGCTTCGACCCCGGCTCTGGCCCTCGTAGTAATCGTGTAGACGCGCTCGTCCATAGAGCGCGTCGTCCGGCCTCCCGAGTGGGAGGCCATTTCATTTCACCGACAGAAATTTCCGAGCATCTCCACCACCCGTCACGACAGGAAACGACATGACCGAAAAACTCACCGGAGCCCAGGCCCTCATCCGAGCGCTCGAGCTCGAGGGCGTCGACACGATCTTCGGTTTGCCCGGCGGCTGCATCCTGCCCGCCTACGACCCGTTGCTCGACAGCCCGATTCGCCACATCCTCGTGCGCCACGAACAAGGTGCGGGCCACATGGCCGAGGGGTACGCGCACGTGACTGGTCGACCGGGTGTGGCCATGGTGACGTCGGGTCCGGCGGCCACCAACATGGTCACGCCGTTGTGCGATGCGTACATGGACTCGATTCCGATGGTGTGCATCACCGGTCAGGTGCCCACCACCGCCATCGGCACCGATGCGTTCCAGGAATGCGACACCGTCGGCATCACGCGTTCGGTCACCAAGCACAACGAACTCATCATGACGGCCGACGACATTCCGCTCATGGTGCGTCAGGCGTTCCACATCGCCACGACGGGTCGCCCCGGCCCGGTTCTACTCGATCTTCCCAAGGACGTTCTGCAGAACCAGATGACGTGGCATTGGCCCACTGATTCCGATGTCGAAGACAGCCTGCCCGGGTATCGCCCCACCACCAAGGGCCATCCGCGCATGATCAAGGAAGCCGCGCGTCTCATTCTCGACTCGAAGCAGCCCGTGCTGTACGTGGGTGGTGGTGTGCTGAAGGCGCGCGCCGCCGATGCACTGCGTGAACTCGCCGAACTCATCGACGCGCCGGTGGTCACCACGCTCATGGCGCGCGGTGCGTTCCCCGACGATCATCCGTTGTGCCTCGGCATGCCAGGTATGCACGGCAACGCCACCGCCATCACGGCGATGCAGAAGAGCGATCTGCTCATCACACTCGGAGCGCGTTTCGACGACCGCATCACCGGACGTGTCAACGCGTTCGCGCCCGACGCCAAGATCATCCACGTCGACATCGATCCGGCCGAGCAGGGCAAGGTGCGTCGTCCCGACGTTCCGATCGTGGGCGACTGCCGCCTCGTGATCGAAGAGATCATCAAGGCGTTGCGCGACATGCTCGCGAGTGGCGAGAAGCAGGCTGACATCTCGGCGTGGAAGAGCCGGGTGAGCGGTTGGCGCGAGCAGTTCCCGCTGCACTACGCGCAGAGCGAGCCCGGCGATGCGCTCAAGCCGCAGTACTGCCTCGAGAAACTGCGCGATGCGTCACCCGAGGGCACCATCTTGTGCTCGGGTGTCGGCCAGCACCAGATGTGGTCGTCGCAGTACTGGAAGTTCAACGAGCCGTACACCTGGGTCAACTCGGGTGGACTCGGCACGATGGGCTTCTCGGTTCCGGCCGCCATCGGCGCCAAGGTCGGTCGTCCCGATCGCACCGTGTGGGCCGTCGACGGTGACGGTTGCTTCCAGATGACCGCACAAGAACTCGTCACGGCGAGTGTGGAGCGGATTCCGATCAAGGTCGCGGTGCTCAACAACTCGTACCTCGGCATGGTTCGCCAGTGGCAGGAGATGTTCTACGAAGAGCGCTACAGCGAGGTGTACCTGTCGCCCGAACTGCCCGACTTCGTGAAGTGGGCCGAAGCGATGGGTTGTGTCGGCATTCGCGTGGAGAGCCCCGAGGAGGTCGAGGCCGCCATCGAGAAGGCCAACTCGATCGACGATCGTTCGGTCGTGGTCGAGTTCCGCGTCGACGCCGGCGAAAAGGTGTTCCCGATGGTGCCGGCCGGACAGAGCAACGACGACGTCATCTTGCATCCTGCGCAGTCGAACAAGAGGGAGTTCCTGCGATGAGCAACGGTCAACCCGCCCACCACATCTTGTCGGTTCTCGTCGAGAACCGCCCCGGTGTTCTCGCCCGCGTGTCGGGCCTGTTCGCTCGCCGTGGCTACAACATCTTCTCGTTGGCCGTGGCGCCCACCGAAGATCCGGCCATGTCGCGCATCACCATCGTCGTCGACGTCGAATCGTCGCCGCTCGAACAGATCGTGAAGCAGTTGTTCAAGTTGATCGACGTGGTGAAGATCAGCGAACTCGATCCGCGTCGTTCGGTCGAGCGTGAACTCATGATCGCGACCGTGCGCGTGCCGGCCGAAGAGCGCGGCCAGGTGGTCGAGCTCACCAACATTTTCGAGGGCAAGATCCTGGCCGTGGGCACCGAGGCCATCACGGTGTCACTGGACGGAAGCCCCGAAAAACTCGACGACTTCGAGGAATTGCTCCGCGGCTATGGCATCGTGGAGCTCCAGCGAACCGGCCGAGTGGCCCTCCCCAAACTCGACAAAGAGGCGCGTTCGCGCGTCGCCAAAGGAAAGGCAAGTTGAACATGGCAGCGAAGATGTATTACGACGCCGACTGTGACGTCTCCATCATCAAGGGTCGCAAGGTTGCGATCATCGGCTAC
>VERK01000047.1 GCA_018882725.1 Actinomycetota bacterium
GTACAAGGCCGACAATCCCGATCGCGTCGAGAACGAACTCGACAGCCCGGAAGGCACTGGATGCTCGGCGCCAGCCTGAACGCAGCCGTCGGGCGCGGTGCGATTCTCCTCGGTCTCCTCGTCTGCCTGTTCGGTATCGGCATCACGATCGCAGGTATCCGTCAGGGCAATCTGAAAGCTCTGCGCTCGTCGGCGTACTACGCCTACGCCGCTTTCGGCGCCGCACTTCTGGCCTTCGTGATCATGGAGCGGGCGATCATCACCCGCGACTTCTCACTCGCGTACGTGCAGCAAGTGGGTTCACGCGACACTCCGGCGTTGTACAACTTCGCCGCGTTGTGGAGTGCGCTCGAGGGGTCGCTCCTCATGTGGGTGCTCATCCTCACCGGCTTCACCGCCGCGGTGGCGCGCAAGTTCCGTTCGCGCCGCGACGACGTGCTGCTCGGTTGGGCGATGGTCGTGATGTTCGTCGTGTCGCTCTTCTTCTTCCTACTCACGTTCGGCCCGGCCAATCCGTTCGCTGTTGGCCCGACGGGCGTCACCGACGGACCAGGCCCGAACCCGCTGCTCCAGAACCACATCCTGGTGATGTTCCACCCACCGATCCTCTATTTGGGTTACGTCGGCTTCACGGTTCCGTTCGCGTTCGCGGTGGCGGCTCTCATCACCGGGCGTTTGGGTGAGGGTTGGCTGCTTGAGACGCGCCGTTGGACCCTCTACTCGTGGGGCTTCCTCACCCTCGGCATCATCCTCGGTGGATGGTGGAGTTACGAAGTGTTGGGCTGGAGCGGCGTATGGGCGTGGGACCCGGTGGAGAACGCGTCGTTCCTGCCGTGGCTCACCGGCACCGCGTATCTGCACTCGGTGCTCGTTCAAGAACGCCGCGGCATGCTGCGCGTCTGGAACCTGAGTCTCGTGATTGCCACCTTCAGCCTCACGATCCTCGGCACCTTCCTCACCCGCTCGGGTGTCATCAACAGTGTGCACGCTTTCAGCGAAGGCCAAGTTGGCCCGTGGCTCTTGGTGTTCTTCTCGATCATCGTGATTGCAGCCGTCCTGCTCATCGGCTGGCGGGGCGATCGTCTACGTTCGCCCGGTTCGATCGACTCGCCGATCAGCCGCGAGGGTGCGTTTCTCGCCAACAACGTTCTGTTCAGTCTGTTCGCCTTCGTTGTTCTGCTCGGCACCGTGTTCCCGCTTGTTGTCGAGGCACTACAAGATCGTCGTTTGGTGGTCGGCCAACCGTTCTTCGATCGCATGACCAAACCGATTGGTCTCACGATGCTCTTCTTGATGGCCATCGCGCCGGTGCTTCCGTGGCGCAAGGCCAGCGGCGAGATCTTGCGCGATCGGCTCTTCTGGCCGGCCTGCCTCGGCGTGGCGGCGTTGGCGTACGCGGTGATCATCGGCAACGACGGTTGGGCGCCGTTGCTCGCATTTGCTTTGGGCGGATTCGCGGCCGGATCGGCGTTGCGTCAGGTGGCCCTGGCCACGCGACGCCAGGGCTGGCGCGGATTCGTGGGACGGGCCAACGGCGGCATGATCGTGCATCTCGGCGTGATCGTGATCTCGGTGGCGCTGGCGTCGTCGGGGGCCTACACGCGTAGCCAGGAGTTCGTGATGGAGGTGGGCGACACGGTCGAGTTCTCGGGCCACACGTTCACGTTCGAAGGTCTCGTGCTCGAGAGCGACCCTGTGAAGTCGTCGTTGAAGGCTCAGGTGCGTATCGACGGTGGCCCGGTGTACGAACCGGCGCGCAGCAAGTACATCAAGCAGGGGATGGACATCGGCACACCGAGTGTGAAGACCGGCTTCCGCCACGACTTGTACCTCACTCTCGAAGGCAACGTTCGTCCCGACGACACCGAAGCCCGCATCAAGGTCTTCGTGAAGCCGCTCATCTTGTGGCTCTGGATCGGTGGCGGCCTGCTCGGTCTGGGCACCGTTCTCTCCGCATTCCCGGGTAAGCGTCGTCGCCCCGAGGCTCCGGTGTCGGAAGGACTCGAAGCCCGTGTCTGAGCGTCGTCGCATCGGCCCGATCGTCGCGGTGGCGATCATCGTCCTTCTCGGTGGCTTCATCACCGTGCTCGCTGTCGCGGCTGGTCGCTCCACCGAGACCGCTGATTCTCCGCTCATCATGAAGCCGGCTCCGGCGGTGGTGAGCACCACGTACGACGGCGACACGTTCGATCTGTCGCGTCGGCGCGGATCGTGGGTCGTCCTCAACTTCTTCAACTCCACCTGTGTGCCGTGCAAGCGTGAGCACCCCGAGTTGGTGAAGTTCGTGGAGGCTCAGCAGGCCGATGGCACCTTGGGTGTCGAACTCTTCACTGTGGTCAACGACGATGACGAAGACGCCGTGCGCAAGTTCTTCGCCGAGAACGGCGGTGATTGGCCCATCGTTCGCGACGACGACAGTCAGATCTCGGTGGCGTTCGGTGTGGCCAAGGTGCCCGAAACCTGGATCATCAGCCCCACCGGTGTGGTGGTCGAACGGTTCACTGGTCAGGTCACCGCCGAGATTCTCGGCGCGACCCTGGAGATGATGTCGGGCGGTGCGGCGTGACCACCGTGCGCAAACGCATCAAGTCGGCACCGGGTTGGTTGGTCGTCCTCTTCGTCTTCGTGGTGTTTCTCGTGGTCGGCATTCAGCGCGATTCCGGGCCGTCCACCCCACAGGAGCGAATCGATGCGGTGTCGCAGCGATTGGCCTGCCCGACGTGTGACGGCGAGAGTGTGTTCGAGTCGCGCGGAAGCGCTTCGGTTTCGATCAAGAAGGAAGTTGCGCGTCTCGTGTCGGCTGGTCAACTCACCGACGACGAAATCGTGAAGACGATCGAATCGAGTTTCGGCGAAGACGTGTTGTTGGTGCCTCGGTCCACGGGTCTCGATGCGGTGGCCTGGGCGCTACCGGTTGCGGTCGCGGTGGTGGCGGTGGTGGGACTCGTGATCGTGTTCCGCCGTTGGCGCCGTGAAGGCTCCGTGCACGCGTCGGTCGACGACGAACGCATCGTGTTCGAAGCCATGCGTGAGGCGCAGCGTGACTCCTGACGAACGCGCGGCGCTCGAAGAAGAACGTGCGTTCTTGTTGTCGTCGTTGGCCGATCTCGAACGCGAGCGCGCCGCTGGCGACGTCGACGACTCCGATTACGCCGCTCTCAAGGACTCGTACACCGCCCGGGCGGCCGATGCGATTCGCCGTTTACGCGAGGCAGACGCACCGAAGAAATCGGTCCGGGCGTCGTCACCGTGGCGAGTGGTGATCGGTTCGCTGGTTGTTGTGATGGTGGCCGTCACGGCCGGCGTCCTGGTGGCGCGCAACGCGGGCGAACGCTTGCCCGGCCAGACGATGACTGGGTCGATCGGCGACGGGAGTGTGAGTTCGCTTCTGGTTCAGGCGCGCTCGATCGGCATGCAGGAGATCCCCACCGCTCTCGATCTGTATTCGCAGGTACTCGCCGTCGAACCCGACAACGTGGAAGCGCTCGCGTACTTCGGCTGGCTGACGATCATCTCGGCCACCCAGGACACCGAGTCATCCGACGAACAGGTGCGAGATCGTTTCCAGTCCGGACTGGTTCTCCTTCGTCAGGCCACCATCGCCGATCCCGAGTATCCCGATGCGCACTGCTTCCTCGGCATCGCGTTCTTCCGCTTCCTGCAGGACGCCGAGGCGGCTCAGGGCGAGGTCGATCAGTGTCTGTCGTCGAATCCGCCGGCCGAAGTGGCCGCATTGGTGGAGAACTTGTCGGGCGACATCGACGCCGCCTTGGCCAGCACCACGACGTCGCAGCCGTAATTGGTCAGTCGCCGTCGGGAGGGGGCGGCCAACACGCTGCTGTCTCCACCGAGTTGCCCGTTCGTGACAGCACCCACACGGTGGCCTTGCGCCAATCGGGGTCGGTGACGAATTCGGTGCCGCGACGTTGCAGCGCTGCCATCACGTCGGGAATCACGTCGCCGTGGCTGCACAACACCGAACCGTTCGGCAGCGAGGTGATGAGTTCGAGAGCGCCGTCACGGTCGTAGCCCTCGGCCAGACACGAGTTCTCACGAATACCGAGTGAGACGGCACGGTCGAGTGGTTCGAGCGTCTGGCGGCAACGCACGTACGGACTCGACACGAGGACCGAAGTGGGTGACACGAGTGGTGCGAGTCGTGCGGCCAATGCTTCGGCTTGACGCCAGCCCTTCTTCGAGAGTGGTCGCAGAACGTCGTCGCCATCCCATTTCGCGCGTTCGCCCGCCTTGGCATGCCGCACGAGATACAAGGTGTCGCTCGCCACGCCCAGGAACTTAGCGGCGCTTGGTCATGCGCCACTATTCCCCATCCGACAGACTGACGACATGGGTTTCTTCGATCGCAATCGTCAAGAGGCGGCGGCCAAGGGTTACGACACTCGCCGTTTACCTCCGGGCCAATACCTGACCGATCGTTTCCCTGTTCTTCATGTTGGTGACGTTCCCACCTACGAGCCGGGCGAGTGGAACCTCACGATCTTCGGTCTGGTCGACCAACCGTTGACGCTCGACCTCGATCAGCTCAAAGCCTTGCCGTCGGTGTCGCTCACGTTCGACATTCATTGCGTGACCAAGTGGAGCAAGTTCGACACCACCTGGACCGGTGTACGAGTGCGCGACTTGTTCGCACTGGCCGGGGCCAAGCCCGAGGCCACGCACGTGATGGAACACGCCGAATTCGGCTACACCACCAACGTTCCGCTGCCGGACATCACGACCGATGAAGCATTGGTCGCTTACGCCTACGAGGGCGAAGAGATCGAGGCCGAGCACGGTGGCCCGGTGCGCATCGTGATTCCGCATCTCTATTTCTGGAAGAGCGCGAAGTGGTTGCGCGGTCTCGAGTTGCGCTCGTCCGACGCCCCCGGCTTCTGGGAGCGCAACGGGTATCACATGTACGCCGACCCGTTCCGCGAGCAGCGTTTCTGGAACGACTGAGTCAGTTCACCTTCAAGAACTTGCTGAAGATCTTCTTCGGCTTCATGTCCTTGGCGATCGTCGCGGCCATCTGATGGAAGATCTTGCCGGCTTCGCTGTCGGGAGCGATGGCTGCGATCGGGCGACCATCGTCGCCACCTTCGCGCAGTTGCGGTACGAGCGGCAGGCGTCCGAGTAGCGGGACGCCGAGTTCGTCGGCGAGTTCTTTGCCGCCACCGCGTCCGAACAACTCGTACTTCTTGCCGTCGTCACCGGTGAACCACGACATGTTCTCGATCACGCCCTTCACGGGCAGATTGACCTTTTCGGCCATGGCGGCCGACAAGCGCGCGACCTTCTGCGCAGCTGGCTGCGGGGTGGTGACCACGAAGACCTCTCCGCGCGGGAGGTATTGGCTGAGCGACAACGCGATGTCACCGGTTCCGGGTGGCATGTCGATGAGCAGGAAGTCGGGCTCGTCCCAGTACACATCGGTGAGGAACTGCTCGAGCGCCTTGTGAAGCATGGGTCCGCGCCACACGACGGCTTGTCCGTCGGGCACGAAGTAGCCGATGGAGATGCAGCGCACGCCGTACGACTCGGGCGGCAGCAGCATGCGATCGATCACGACCGGATCGCGATCGGCACCGAGCATGCGCGGAATGGAGAAGCCGTAGATGTCGGCGTCGACCACACCGACCTTGTGACCCTGAGCGGCCAGCGCGACGGCGAGGTTGGTGGTGACGCTCGACTTGCCCACACCACCCTTGCCCGACGAGATGAGGAGCGGGCGTGTCTTCGACCCGGGTTGTGCGAAGGGGATGGCGCGACCTTCAGCGTGGCCATGAGCCTGGCCTTGTCCGGCTGTGGCAGCCGGGTCACCGTGCAACTTCGTGCGCAGTTCGGCGCGCTCGTCGTCGGTCATGACGGTGAAGTCGAGATTCACCTTGGCAACACCGGGCAGGGGAGCGACCGCGTTGTTCACGCGATTGGAGATCTCGTTGCGCAACGGACAGCCGGCAACGGTGAGGGCGATGAGGATGCCGATGTTTCCGTCGGGCGAAATGGTGACGTCGCGCAACATGCCGATGTCGACGATCGAGCGGTGGAGTTCGGGATCTTCGACGGGCCGCAACGCGTCGACGACCTGCTCACGAGTGACTGACATGGGTGGGGGCTCCCAGGTGGTGGTGTTGGTGCGCCGGAATTTGCACTATGCGCATAGGTAGAATACCCCCGTGTCCACCAGCACCGCTCGCCCGACCCCGGGGTCGTTCACGGCCACTGTGTCGGCGATCACCAATGCGTTCGGTGACCCCACTCGGCGGGCCATTTACCTCTTCGTGCGCGGCTCCGACCACGGTGTGACCGCGGCCGAGGTGGCCAGCGAGTTCGACCTGCATCCCAATGTGGCGCGCCATCACCTCGACAAGTTGGCGGCCGGTGGTTACGTGGAAGTGGGCGTACCGCGCACGGCCGGCAGTGGTGCGGGCCGACCGTCGAAGCGTTACACCGCGTCGGCCGACGTGTCGTTGGGCGACGTTCCGGTGCGCAGTGACGATCTCGTGTTGAGTCTGCTCGGCAAGACACTCGCTCTGTTGCCGCACGATCAGGCCGAGCGAATCGCCGAAGAAGTGGGCCAGGAGTACGGACGTGCGATGGCGGCTGCTCTCACGGGCACCGACTTGGCGGCCGGACAACGCAGTTTGCGCTCGGCGATTCAGGCCGTGGCCGATGCGCTCACCGCGCACGGTTTCGCAGCGCACGCCGAGAAGCGCAACAACCAATTACGGATCATCAACAATCACTGCCCGTTCGGTGACGTGGCGATGGAGAATCCGGTGGTCTGCGCGGTCGACCGCGGAATGGTGAAAGGAATGCTCGGCGCGCTGTACGGCGACGCTGATGTGTCGATCGACGCGTCGCTCCCGCAGGGTGATTCGTTCTGCTCGACCACTTTCTGAACCGCTTCATTGACCTTGGCCAAATTCGGCTGGAACATGTCACCCCCCGCCAGTAGTCTCAATGCACCTACTCGTTTGCTTCGGTGAACGAGCTCGAGGCCCGCCCACTGGGCGGGCCTCTGTGTTCACCGCCAGGTTTTCGGAGCGTGGATCTCGCGACCCTTCGAATCGCGGAGTGTCAACGGCAGATGGCTGCTCGACAAGATCTCTCGCCGAAAGGGGATGACGAAGTGAGCGACGTCGAGGAGATGTCGGCTCGTCGGTTGCGGGTGTGGATTGACCAGCCCGACCGACGCCCCGAACGTCTTTGCCAACGAAATTGCCTCGGCGAGATCGCTGTCGTTCGAGACCACGACTGCTTTGTCGACGAGTCTGCGCGCCGCATCGTGAACCAAGTGAACAGCAAGATTGACGTCCGTTCCTTTCTCTTCTTCGATGACGACCCGGGCCCGGGTGAACCCATCGACTCGCCGTCCGACCTTGTCACGCCACATCAGCCCGAATAGTCCACGCGGCCGAAAGTGTGGGTCAAAGAGGTCGTGGGGATTCACGACCGAGTCGGCAAGGACCTTTGACTTGACCCGGGATGTGAATCGGCCTCGGTGCACGGACACCTTTGGCAACGTTGCCACCGCCCGCAAGTACGTGTCTTGTCGACTGGTCGCCTGTGGATCGTCCGATCGGGGACGTACGAGTGCTGTGAAGTACTTGATCGCAACGATGTCATCGTGAGGAAGGAGTCGGCGACAGAGGCTTTCCAGATCCAGCCACTTGTGGGTACTCCCGCGCAGAGCCCCGTAGTAGAGATTCAGCCCATCGATGTAGAAGGCTGTCCTCACATCGAGCCCTGACACCCGACGACGATCGGCCGCGTCACGCGGAGGCGGATCGAAGTGTGCGGATGACCTTGGCTGCGTGCAGCGATGGGATGGTGGGTTGGCTCTTGTCACGCAGAATCTCGGCGAGATCGCCGTGACTGGCAGAGGTCGTGCAATCTTCGTCGGGCTTCACCACGACAATGTGAGGGAGGCGATCCTCCGGCTTTCGGGCCATGTGGTCAGGGTAACTCGGGGGTGCGGTAAGTGGCGGTAGCGTCTGCGGGGTCGTAGGAGGTCATGGTGGAAGTTCGAATCGTCGTCAGCAACGTGGGCCGCGAGGTCACTCTCGACATGGCCGATGACGAACTCGAGGCCACCAAGACCAAGGTCGAGGCGGCGCTGTCCGGCGCGGTCGACGTTCTGTGGCTCTCCGACAAGAAGGGTCGCCAGGTGGGCGTGTCCTCGGCCAAGATCGCGTTCATCGAGATCGGTTCCACCGACAAGGACCGCCGCATGGGGTTCGGCTCCTGATTCTCTGACCGTTGGCCGTCCATCGGGCAGACTCGTCGTATGGCAACTCTCGCCGAGATCGTTCGGCAGCACACCGACCTCTCCAAAGAGGACGGCGCCCATCTCCAGCAACTGATCAGCGAGTGGGGGATGCTCGCCGACCTGTGCTTCGCCGACATGATCCTGTACGTCCGCGATCACGATGGTCGCTGGATCATCGGTGCCCAAGTGCGTCCGGCCACCGGGCAGACGATCTATCGATCCGATCTCGTCGAAGACGAAGCCGGCCCTGAGGAGTCGCGTCTGCTCTCCGCGGCGTACACCTCGATCACGATGATCCAGGACGAGCTCGACATGGCGGGTATCGACGACTCGGTTCATGTGCTGGCCATTCCGGTGCGCGGTGAGAACGGACCCATCGCTGTACTCACGCGTGAATGGTCGTCGAAGACGAGCCGTCAGCCGGGCGAACTCGAGCGCACCTATCTCTCCATCTTCCAGCGTTTCGCCGAGATGATCACCGAGGGCGCGTTCCCGTTCTCGGGCCGGGTGGCCGACCTGAGTGCCGCCCCGCGCGTGGGCGACGGTGCGGTGGTGCTCGACGAGAATGCGGTGGTTCGCTACGCCTCACCCAACGCCGTGTCGGCGCTGCACCGGGTGGGCATCAGTGCCAACGCGGTGGGGCAGACCCTCAGCGAACTGGGTTTCGCCGACAGCCCCATTCGACAGGCCTACGAGCGTCACGAACCGATCATCGAGGAGTTCGACCAGACCACCGACGTGACTCTGCTCGTGCGCGTCATCCCCATCCTCGCCAGCGGTGTGGTGACTGGTGCGGTCATGTTGTTGCGCGACGTCACCGAACTGCGTCGCCGCGACCGCCTCCTGCTCTCCAAAGACGCGACCATTCGCGAAATCCACCACCGGGTGAAGAACAACTTGCAGACCATCTCGTCACTACTTCGTCTGCAGGCGCGTCGGCTCACGTCACCTGAGGCCAAGGCGGCGGTGCAGGAGAGCGTTCGTCGAATTCGCACCATCGCACTCGTGCACGAGACGTTGTCGCGTGAGCCCGGCGAAGACGTGGCGTTCGTGGAGATCGTGCGTCCGTTGTTGCGCTTGGCCGAAGAAGGCTTGCAATCACCCGATCGCCCGGTGCGTTTCACGGTGCAGGGCGACGGCGGACGTCTGCCGGCCACGGTGGCCACTCCGTTGTCGGTGGTGCTCACCGAGCTTTTGCAGAACGCCGTCGATCACGGCTTCCCCGAAGGCAGCGACGGTGGCACCGTGGTGGTGGTTCTCGGTGGCGATGACGACGAGATGCACATCACCGTCGTCAACGACGGCATGGGTCTCGACCCGTCGTTCGATCTCGATGCCGCCACCGGCCTCGGTTTGTCGATCGTTCGCACACTCGTGACCACCGAACTCAACGGTTCGATTTCCATGCGGCCAGCATCACATCACGACTTCATGTCGGTGGGTATCGACGGCAATCGCCGTGGCACCGTCGTCGAGTTGCGACTGCCGCGCTGACGCGCGATCAGCGTCGAATCAGGAAGCAGCGGCGCGGGCCGCGTTCTGCGCCTTCTTGATGGCAGCGATCTGACGGCGAATGTCGCGACGTTCCTCTTCGGAGGTTCCGCCCCAGATGCCCGAGTCCTGATTGGTCTCGATCGCGAAGTCGAGGCACTTCACCTTGACCGGACACTCGTCGCACACTTCCTTGGCCTTGTCGATTTGCAACAACGCCTGCCCCGTGGTCCCGACAGGGAAGAACAATTCGGGATCGGTGTCCCTGCAGACCGCTTCGTTGCGCCAGGAGTAATCGGCAGAACCAAGGGCGAGGGATGAGGCGAGGATCGACACAGTGTGCTCCAGGCAGTAAGAGGGGTTTCGGGGGCTGACGGCCGGACCAGGGTCCGGCACTCGTTCAAGAGTGGCAAAAGGGTGAGGCGGTGGCAAGAGGAACTTCGGACTTTTTTGAACCAGGACAAAGCCCTATGACCAGGAGGTTTTTCACCTGCGTCGTTCTCTTGTGAATGACAACGAGGGGATTCGCCGTCGGGTCGAGAAAGGAAAACGGCTTCGTGTATCGCCAGGCCACCCGGTGTGGAAATCTTCTCCCGTGACGTCGATCATCGCGCACCGGGGGGCGTCGAAGGTCGAACTCGAGAACACCCTGGCGGCCTTTCGTCGCGCTGTGACGATGGGTGCTCACGCCGTCGAACTCGACGTGCGTCGCACGCGTGATGGCGTTCTCGTCGTGCATCACAACCCCACGCTCGCTGACGGTCGTGTGATCGCGCAGTGCGACCATCGTGACCTTCCCGATCACGTGCCGACACTCGACGAAGCCCTCGACGCCTGTCATCCGCTGTGGGTGAACGTCGAGATCAAGAACGATTCGTCGGAACCCGACTTCGATCCGACCGACACGATCGCCGACGACACCATCGCGGTGCTCGCGCGTCGTGCTGAAGGTGATCGTGCATGGCTCATCTCGTCGTTCCGCCGCGAGACGATCGATCGCTGCCGAGCGTTGCGTCCCACCATTCGCACCGCGTGGCTCACCGTCACCATCGAGCCCGATGCGATCACGAGTGTGGTGAACGATCTGGCCGCAACCGGTCACACCGCTCTGCATCCGTGGCACGGGACGTTGACACGCGACCTCATCCAGCGTTGCCACGCCGTCGGACTCGATGTGAACACGTGGACGTGCGACGACCCCGAGCGCATGACCGAACTCATGGTGTGGGAGATCGACGGCATCTGCACCAACCTGCCCGACGTGGGCCTCACACGACTCTGACTCAGGCGCTAGGCGGGAACAACAACCGCACGGCTTCGGGCACGTGGTGGAAGTCGAGCAGGTTCGTTTCACCCAAGTAGTCACCGTCCACTTGATACGGGAACGGTGTCTCGTGCTCCACAACCAACTCGTGCACTCCGTCGAACACCGACACGTTCTCGTTGGGCGTGATTCCGCCACCTCGTAACGCGCCAGTCAACGACGACAAGATCGCGACCGCCGACATCGTGCGGAACGTGATGGCCACCAAGGGCTTGTCGAGCGTCGCGTTGGGTGACAGATCGAGTGGTCGATTGCCGAGGAACGAATACGGATTGGTGTTCATCACGATCGTGAAGTAGCCATCGTGAACGATGCGACCACTTCCCGACGGAGTGGCATCGGTTCCGAATCCACCGATCGAACCATCGGCGGCCACCCGGAAGTGCGGTTGCTTGCGGTCGTACCGCGTGAGCCAGGTGTGTACCGCGGCGTAGATGAAGAGCGGATGACCGGCCCAGCGCTTCAGATACGCGCGCTCTTCGACGGTACGCACCACTGCGGCGTCGTAGCCCACGCCGGTGTGGAAGCAGAAGAACCGCCCGTTCACCCGCCCGAGCCCGATGGGCCGAATCGACCGTTCGGGGTCGCGCAGTCCGGCCACGAGCAGGGGAGCCGCGGCCACCGGATCGTTGGGGAGTCCGATGGTGCGGGCGAACACGTTGGTGCTTCCCCCGGGCAGGACCCCGAGGGCGGTGTCGGTGCCGGCCACACCGGTGGCCACCTCGTTGAGGGTGCCGTCGCCGCCGAACGAGATCACGAGGTCGAGACCGCGGTGGGCGGCGTCCTGGGCGAAGCGTGTGGCGTGGCCGCGGCGGTTGGTTTCCACCACCTGGACGTCGTGGTCGCGGGACAGTTCGCGGTGGACGATCACGGTGTTGCGGGCGGTCACCGACGATGCGAACGAATTGACCACGAGCAGGATCCGCATCGGCCTCGACCGTACCAGCCGCTACCAGGGCTCGGTCGTGCGTCACGCC
>VERK01000260.1 GCA_018882725.1 Actinomycetota bacterium
TGGCGCTCTGGAAACGGCGGATCTGCGACAACTTGTAGCAGTAGCCCACGAGCGACATGGCCGCGAGCACGAACACGTAGATGAAGAGATCGCTCTTGGTGGTGAAGGCGATGAACGCCGAACCGAGAGTCACGAGCGTGAGCGTGAGCACGACGTTCTGACGACGCTGGCGGATCATCTGCTGGCGTGTCATTCCGCGCACCGGTGCGCGCATCGAACGAGTGGGAGCCGCGGCCGAGCGGGCCATCACCGGCCGAACCGGCGCCTGCGCGAGCGGGCGGGCCATACGCATCGGGCTGGCACCACGAACCGGGGTGGAGCGCTGGAGAGTGGAGAGCTGGCGACGGAAGTCGACGACCGACGAGTTGGGGCGGTTCTCGTAGCGACCACGCACGAGCGGAGGAATGAGCACAGCGGCCCAGGCGGCTCCGACGACCAACAAGATGATCTGGCTCACCGCTCTCCTTTCTCTCTCGTGATTCGCTCGAGTTCGGATTTCGCCTTGTGGCGAAATGTGTCGATTCGATATCGGTCGTCTGCCCGGGCACCCTGAGGGATCCGGACGGACCGTAACAATTTAGCAACATTTGCCCGGGTCCCTGCGGGATCGGAGCCCCCGAACGACCCCCTGTGACGGGCACCACACACGATGGGCTGGTCGGGGCGCCGGGTTCCGAGGGCTGGCGGGCCCCGAGGAGTGAGGGGTCAGGCCTCGCGGCGGTAGGTACCTGAGCGCCCGCCGGTCTTTTCCCAGAGGGTCAGTTCGCCGATCACCATGGCCCGGTCGGCCGACTTGCACATGTCGTAGATCGTCAACGCGGCCACGGAGCAGGCATGGAGTGCTTCCATCTCCACTCCGGTGCGCTCGACCGTCTCGACCTGGGCCTCCACGGCCACGTGGTCGTCGCCGATCTCGAAGTTGACGGTGACTGCGCCCACCAGGAGCGGGTGGCACAGCGGGATCATGTCGCTCGTGCGCTTGGCGGCCTGGATGCCGGCCACGCGGGCCACAGCCAGCACGTCACCCTTCTTCACTTCGCGGTTGGCGATGGCCGCGGTGGTCTCGGGGGTCATGAACACCTTGCAGCGAGCGACAGCGCGTCGGTACGTGGGTTCCTTGGGCGTCACGTCCACCATGCGGGCCCGGCCGAGCGGGTCGAGGTGGGTGAAGGGGTGGTCGTTCGTCGCCACGCACACGAGGGTACCGCCGCTCCCCCACAATGGTCTCGTGCGCGTGATGACTCAGCGGTGGCAGAACCTCGCGTTCCTGCATTGGGCCTACGAACCCGACGCCGTCGCGCGGCTCCTGCCCCCGGGGGTCGAACTCGACACCTTCGAGGGTCGGGCGTACGTGGCCCTCGTGCCGTTCCAGATGCGCGATCTGCAGGTCACTCGACTCCCGAAGATCCCGGGCACGAGCGACTTCCCCGAGATCAACGTGCGCACCTACGTGCGCTCGCGCGGTCGACCGGCCGTGTGGTTCTTCTCACTCGACACGCCCAAATTGCTACCCACGATCGGAGCGCGCGTCGCGTTTCGACTTCCGTATTGCTTCGGACCGAGTTCGGTCACGCTCGCCGGCAACGGTGAAGGCGCGGTACTCACGAGTGAGGTGACCCGTCGCTGGCCCGATCGCGCCCGCACGTCGCTCGCACTGCGCGTCGGCGCACCAGTGGTCACGGGCGATTTCGAACACTTCCTCACCGATCGTTGGGGACTCGTCGCACCGCGTTATGGCGGCGGATTCAACTACGGCGCTGTCGAACACGGCCCGTGGCCGCTGCACACCGGTGAGGTGATGCACCTCGACGATTCACTCGTCACCGCGGCCGGACTGCCCGCTCCGAAGGGCGACCCACACGTGCTGTTCAGTCCGGGTGTCGACGTCGGCATCCAGTGGCTGCAGCGCGCCTGAGCGCGTCGCGGCTCATCCGCCGATCTGGCTCATGGTGCGCTTGGGGCGGATGAAGTTCACCTGATTGATCTGGTGACCGGCCCACTTGGTGCCCACCGCGCGCTCGATCTCGGCCGCCACGACGTCGTCACTCGAACCGTCACGCAACAGCGTGCGTAGGTCGAACTCGGTGGTGGCGAAGAGACACGTGCGGAACTGACCGTCGGCGGTGAGGCGAACGCGATCGCAGTCTCCGCAGAAAGGCTTGGTGACACTCGGGATCACACCCACGGTGCCGCGACCGTCGAGATAGCGCCAGCGATCGGCCGGCGCCGCGCCACGAGCCGGCACCGATTCAAGCGGATGCACCGCGGCGATACGAGCCACGATCTCGTCCTGGCTCACGACCTTGTCGTTGACCCAGTGGCCCTCGGCGTCGAGCGGCATGAACTCGATGAACCGAACTTCCACACCTTTGGCCCGGCCGAACTCGGCCAGATCGAGGATCTCGTCGTCGTTGGCCCCGCGTTCGACCACCGCGTTGATCTTGACGCTCGCGAATCCGGCGGCACGAGCGGCGTCGATACCGGCCAACACCCGCTCGAGTTCGTCGCGTCGCGTCATGCGCTCGAACTTCTCGCGGTCGAGTGTGTCGAGGCTGATGTTGATGCGACCGAGTCCGGCATCGCGGAGTTCGTCGACACAGTTGACGAGTGTGGCGCCGTTGGTGGTGAGAGCCAGATCGATGGGCTGACCGGCCAGCGGTGACGCCGAATCGGCCGGCACGACCAACTGCGCCAACTTGGCCACCAACACTGGCAGGTGGGCGC
>VERK01000048.1 GCA_018882725.1 Actinomycetota bacterium
GCTCCATACCACGGCCGAGAGCCACAACCGAGTGATCGTCGTCGAAGTGATGGGACGTGACGCTGGCTGGATCGCGGCGTACGCCGGCATCGCCGGTGGAGCCACGGTCATCCTCGTGCCCGAGATCCCCTTCGACATCGCCGACGTGTGCGAAGTGATCGAACGTCGACATCATCGCGGTCGGTACGCATCGATCGCCGTGGTGGCCGAAGGGTCCGTGCCGGTCGAGGGAACCATGGCCCGTCGTGAGTATGCGCTCGACGCGATCGGCCGACCTCGTCTGGGTGGCATCGGAGTCGACATCGCCGCCGAGATCGAACAGCGCACCGGCATCGAGGCCCGCATCGTCCAGATCGGACACGTGCAGCGCGGCGGAACACCCACCGCGTACGACCGCGTCTTGTCGACTCGTTTCGGCTTGGCGGCGATCGATGCCGTGCACGATGGCGCGTGGGGCCAGATGGTCGCGCTGACGGGAACCGAGATCGTGCGCGTCCCGCTCGAGCAGACGGTGGGTCGCATCAAGACGGTCGATCTCGAGTTGCTGCGCGACGTCGCGCAAGTGTTCTACGGCTGAGCGCCTGCCACCACGATTGCTGGATAGTCGGGTTGACTCGACACGGCTCGACCCGGATAGTCGTAGATCGTCAGTGGTTCGGACGTGAGGCTGCCGTCACCGCGCGGCCACTCGACCGACGCACCATCGACCGCGAGCGACACCCGTTCGACGCCGTCGATCTCGGCCAGGGTGAGAACGATCTGTGCGACCGCCGCGACCAGGTCGTCGCCCGTCGCCTGGAAGATTTCCGACGACAGGTCGACTTTCACCAGATCGGTCGCCACGTAGCGGGCACTGAGGAGCGTGGTGTCGCGGGGAACCGCAGTGCGCAGACCCACTTGCTGCTCGGCCTCGGTGGGGCCGGTGAGAAGAGCCGCCATGACGGTTTGTGGATCGAGAGAAAGTTCGCGGCGCACCGAGGTCAAGAGCGATCGACCGGTCTCGTCGGTTCGCTCGAGGTAGATCCGGCCCGAACCGGTGGTGCCCACATCGGCGAACTCGATGTCGACGAGCGCACGCTGCTCGACTTCGGGAATGGGCCGCGGAGTCGAGTCGGGATCGAGACCGCAACCGACCAACACGAGCGCGCCGACGGCGAGCGTGAATGTGGTGGTTCTCATCGCAGAACCTCGGCCGGTAGTTCGATCACGAAACACGAACCCTCGGTGCCGTCGTGACGGTTCTCGACCCAGACCCGCCCGCGGTGCAACTTCACGTGCTCGTCCACCAGGGCCAGCCCGAGTCCGGCACCTTCCGAGCCGCCGCGTCGCCCGGCGACTCCTCCACGCGCGAATCGTTCGAAGATCAACGTCCGCTCTTCGGTCGGCACTCCGGGCCCGTGGTCCTCGACCGTGATCCAGACGAGCCCAGTCGAGGTGTCGTCGTCGGGGACGAACACCGCGACTTCGACTTCGGCACCACCGTGGATGCGCCCGTTGTCGATGAGGTTGGCGATCACGCGAGCCAACCGGCGGCGGTCGCCCTTGATGATCATCTCGTCGGCGACCGGCGACACCGAAACCGGCGTTCGCGGAAGGCTGCTGGCAGCCACGGCCTGGCGAACGAATTCGCCCACGAGCAGTTCTTCCTCGTTCAGGCGAATGGCGCCAGCGTCGAATCGCGAGATCTCCAGAAGGTCCTCCACCAGACCTTGGAATCGAGCCACGTCGGCCACGAGAAGATCGAGCGCGGCCTGAGCGCGTTCGGGCATTTCTTCGCGACGGGCCTTCATTACTTCGACGCTCGCCGACAATGTCATGAGCGGCGACCGCAATTCGTGGCTCACGTCCGATGTGAACCGCGCGTCGCGTTCGACGCGTTCTTGAAGTGCGGTGGCCATGTCGTTGAACGAACGAGTGAGTGCTTCGAGGTCGGGGTCGTCGGTCGCTTCGAGTCGAGTGTCGAGTCGACCGCCGGCGAGGGCTTGCGCGGCTTGACTGGCCGCTGTGAGTGGCCGAACCGCGCGTGACGCCGAGATTGCACCGAGGACGATGCCCACGAGTGTGGTGATGCCCGTCGCGAAGATCAGTGCGAAGCCGACACTGCGCAACGTGCTCTGCACGTCGTCGAACGACGCGAACTCGAAGTACGCGCCCCCGACCTCTTCGAGCGGGACTCCGACCGCCAACACCAGTTCGTTGTCGACCGAGAACCGCATCATGGTGGGGCGGCTCTCGTCGATCACCGCGGTGAGCATCGAATCGGGTACTTGGCCCGACGAGAAGCGGGCGTCACCCGCCGTCCAGGTGCCTCGGTAGAAGAGAAGCGGTCGGCTCGAGCCGAGTCGATCGATCACCGATTGCACGTTGGCCGGGGCTGAACGCAGGTCGACCCCGACGCGCCGGGCGGAGTCGTAGGCCTGTTCGATGGCGTTCGACTCGCGCTCGTCGACGAGATTGCTGCGCGTGAAGCTGTAAGTGGCAAGCGCCAGGAACACCGACAGACCCAGGCTGCCGAGACCGAAGGTCAGGAGGATGCGGCTGCGCAGTCCGAAGAAGACACGACGCCAGGACCGCACGGGTTCACACTACGGCTGCAGTCGGTAGCCGAGACCTCGCACCGTCACGACGTGACGCGGATTGGCCGCGTCGGCTTCCACCTTGGTTCGAAGACGACGGATGTGCACGTCGACCAGACGACCGTCACCGAAGTATCCGTAACCCCACACGTGATCGAGAAGTTGTTCGCGGCTGAACACTCGGCCCGGGTTCTGCGCCAGTTCGCACAACAGGCGGAACTCGGTCTTGGTGAGATGCAATTCTTCGCCTGCGCGCAGAACTTTCCCTTCGTCCGGAATGATCTCGAGATCACCGAACACGAGACGCGGGTGTGCAGGGTTGGCCGGACGGGCGCGACGCAGAAGCGCGCGGATTCGTGCCGAGAGCTCTTTGGGAGCGAAGGGTTTGGTGAGATAGTCGTCGGCCCCGGCTTCGAGTCCGGCCACGACGTCATGGGTGTCGGCGCGTGCCGTGACCATCACGATCGGAACGTCGCTCGTGCGACGAATACTGCGGCACAACTCGAATCCGTCGATACCCGGCAACATGATGTCGATCAGAACGACATCGGCGGGTTGGCGTGCGAATTGGATCACGCCCTCTTCGCCACTCGCCGCTTCATCGACGATCCAACCTTCGTCCTCGAGAGCGAGGCGGACCGCCGTACGGATCCGCTCGTCGTCTTCGACTGCCAGGATCCGTGTGGTCACGAGGTCATGTTAGGTCGTGATGTCGTCACGAAACGGCACGATCTGTTGGCGAAGGTCCGATGAGTTCGAGCAAGTGGGTGTGAAGATCGGGCGCAGACACAAGAACGTTGCTCGGCAACGGCGAGCCACCGTCGAAGTCGGACGCTCGGGCGCCGGCCTCGGTGGCGATGAGGAGTCCGGCGGCCAGGTCCCACGCCTGGAGGCCCTCCTCGAAGTACGCGTCGAGCCGACCGTCGGCGACGTAGCAGAGGTCGGGTGCCGCCGCGCCGGTGCGTCGGATGTCGCGAACACGAGGGAGTAGCCGAGCGACACGGTCACCCTGTCGCGCGCGACGATCGGACGAGTACGAGAAACCGGTGCCGACGAGCGCAGTGGCCATCTCGTCGTTCGACGAACACCGTAGGCGACGTCCCCCGAGCCAGGCCCCGTGCCCACGCGCCGCGACGAACAGTTCGCGAGTGGCCGGGAGGTAGACCACTCCCGCGAGTGTGCCTTCGGGTGTGCCGGTGTCGTCGACCGCGGCGATTGACACCGCCCATCCCGCCAATCCGTACAGGAAGTTGGTGGTGCCGTCGATCGGGTCGATCAACCACGAGATGCCCGATTGCGATTCTTTGGCCGCACCTTCTTCGCCGATGATTCCGTCGTCGGGTCGACGGGTTTCGAGGTCGGCGACGATGAGACGCTCGCTGGCCGAGTCCCAACGCGTGACCATGTCGGTTGCGGACGACTTCGTGCTCACATCGATCGCGCGGTCGAGGGTCGCTCGGCCGACGAACGCGAGGTCGCCGGCTCGCCGCGCCATGCCCGCGGCGATGTTCATGAGTTCGATCTCGATCATCGGCGGTCGTTGATGTCGCGCCACTCGCCGAGTGCGCGCAGCACCAACACGGCGACGATCGCGGTGCCGCCGGCGGTGACGACCGCACCGACCACGATCCCGAGACCGAGGGGCCAGTCCGCGTCGCCGGAGTACTGGATGTCGACGAGTGCGTAGCCGATCACTCCGCCGGCGAGTCCGCCGATCAGGATCGAGACGAAGGCCAGCACTCGAGCGACCGGAGAGGGCAGAGCCGAGAGAGGGCGTTCGTCGGTCACGCACGCATCGTAGGCTCGGTCCGTGGCCACCACCTTCGTCGTCGTTCCGACTTTCAACGAAGTGGACAACGTCACGCGCTTGATCACCGGTGTTCTCACCGCGCTTCCGGAGGCGCAGGTACTCGTGGTCGATGATGCGAGTCCGGACGGGACGGCCGACGCCGTGGAGCGCCTGTGTGACCCCCGGGCCACGGTTCTGCGGCGCCCCGGTAAGAACGGCCTCGGAGCGGCGTATCGGGCCGGCTTCGCGGTTGCGCTCGAACGCGGTGCATCGATCTGTGTGCAGATGGACGCCGACTTGTCGCACGACCCGCGCTATCTGCCCGAACTGGTGTCGGTGGTCGAGCGCGGCGCCGATGCCGCGATCGGAAGTCGCTACGTGCCGGGTGGCGCGTGTGTCGACTGGCCGCGACTCCGCCAATTCCTGTCGCGTTGGGGCAATCGCTACGCCGCTGGCATGTTGGGACTCGCGGTCAACGATGCGACATCAGGATTCCGCGCGTATTCGGCGTCGGCTCTCACTCGCATGGACTACGCGTCGGTCGTCGCCGAGGGTTACGGATTCCAAGTCGAGATGACTCATCGTTTGGTGCGCTGTGGAGCGCGAGTCGTGGAGATCCCCATCGTCTTTCCCGATCGAACCGCCGGCGAATCGAAGCTCACGTACCGAATCATCGGCGAAGCGTTTCGTCTCGTACTGAAACTCGCTTGGGGCGATTGGCGCCGAGGACATCGTCGCCGTCTATGACGCGCACGATTCTCCACGTCGACATGGACGCGTTCTACGTGTCGGTCGAGATGCGACGGCATCCCGAGTTGGCTGGAAAACCGGTGGTGGTCGGAGGTTCGGGTCGCCGCGGAGTGGTGGCGGCGGCCAACTACGAAGCCCGTCGTTTCGGAGTGTTCTCGGCCATGCCCGGAGCCACGGCGCGTCAACGTTGTCCGCAGGCCGTCTTTCTGCCCGGTGATCACGCCCACTACTCGGAGGTGAGCGCGCAGGTCCACGCGATCTTCCACGACATCACGCCGCTCGTCGAGCCGATCGCACTGGACGAAGCGTTTCTCGACGTGACCGGATCGCGTCGACTGTTCGGCGACGGCATCACCATCGGCGCCTTGATCCGACAACGCATCGCCGACGAGCTCGATCTGCCGTCGTCGGTGGGCGTGGCGACCAACAAGTTCGTGGCCAAGTTGGCATCGAAAGCCGCCAAACCTCGGCCCACTCCCAACGGCGTGTTGCCCGGCCCCGGAGTTCTCGTCGTCGAACCCGGACGCGAGATCGAATTCGTTCACCCACTTCCGGTGTCGGCGTTGTGGGGTGTGGGTCCGGCCACCTTGACCAAACTCGAACGTCTGGGTGTTCGCACCGTGGCCGACCTCGCCGCGCTCCCGATCGACGTCCTCGAACGCGCCGTCGGCACGGCTCACGGTCGGCATCTCGCCGAATTGGCGTCGGCTCACGACACGCGCCCCGTCGAGCCGCATCGCGACGCGAAGTCGATCGGACAAGAGGAGACGTTCTCGACCGATCTCGAGACCCACGACGAGATCCTCGCCGAGATGGTTCGTCTGGCCGACCTGGTCGGTTCACGTCTTCGTTCGCACGAGTTGGCGGCCCGGACGGTCACCTTGAAGATTCGATTCACCACGTTCGAGACCATCACGCGGTCGGTGACGGTCGACACCCCGGTGTCGGCCGGCCCGGTGATCGTCGGAGTGCTCGACGCGGCATTGCGATCGATCGACCCGAGTTCGGGTGTTCGTCTGGTCGGCGTGTCGGCGTCCAACCTCTGCGCGCCGGTCGAGCAATTGTCCCTTCTCGAGGATGATTCCTGGGGTCCGGCCAGTCGCGCCGTCGACGAGATCCGCGATCGGTTCGGTCACGACGCGATCAGCCCGGCTCGCAGCCTCGGCCGTCGGCGGGTGCGCCGGCCCTGGGGTTGAACGACACAATTCGAGAAGCCGCAGGGGCGCGTTGCCGAACCGCTCGCCGTCTGGGACAATGTCAGCGATGGCCTTGTCCGATGACGAACAGCGAATCCTGCGCCAGATCGAGCAGGAGCTACAGAACGACGAGAAGTTCGCCCAAGCCGTGTCGCCCGCGGGCTTGTATCGCCACTCGGCCAAGTTGGTCCGGTGGGCGATCGTCGGTCTGGTGGTGTCGGTCGCCGCGCTCGTGTTCGCGCTTCGCGTGCACTTCATCGCCGCGTTCGCCGTCTTCGTGGTGATGCTCGCGCTTCTTGCGATCATCGAGCGCAATGCGCGCGCGATCGGCAAGGCCGGTATCCAGGACGTCGCGGGGGCGATCCGCAAGGTTCGCGCCGACGTCACGCGCAAGTTCGACTGAACCGAGGTCGCGTATGACTCTCGACGGCGTGCTTGCCGTCGACATCGGCGGAACCAAGACCGCAGTCGGAGTCGTTCTTCCCGATGCATCGATCGTTGTGCGCGATCGCATTGCGACACCCACGCGCGACCCGTGGCCGTCCATCGCGCGAGTCGTTTCACGAGTTCTCGCCGCGGCGCCCGACGTTCGACTCACCGCGGTCGGTGTCGGGTGCGGCGGACCCATGGACGATGCCGGAGTCTCACCTCTCCACATTCCCACCTGGCGAAACTTTCCGCTTCGCGAGGCGATGGTCGAACTCACCGGATTGCCCGTGTTGGTCGACAACGACGCCAAGACGTTCGCGCTCGCCGAGGGTTGGCGCGGCGCCGCCAGTGGGCACCGCAACTTCCTCGGTGTGATCATCGGAACAGGGGTCGGGGCCGGGCTCGTGGTGAACGGACGACTCGCTCACGGCGACTCTCGCAACGCGGGCCACATCGGTCACGTCGTGGTCGAACCGGGCGGGAAGGAATGTCGGTGCGGCGCGCTCGGCTGTCTCGAGGCGTATCTCGCGGGTCGCAACGTCGCCGACGAAACGGGCAGCAGTCCGCGCTCGGCGGCCGGTGCCCTCATCGAACGAAACGGTCGATTGCTGGGTCGGGCTCTGGCGTCGGTGGTGGCGCTGACGAGCATCGACATGGCGGTGATTGGTGGGGGTGTGGCGCTCGGATGGGGCGACCCGTTCATCGTCGCCGCCCGGCGCGAATACGCCGAGCGAGCCCGTCTCGGCTTCGCGGTGGGCATACCGATCGAGATGTCACGGCTCGGCGAGCGCGCGGGTCTGATCGGTGCGGCGGCACTTGCACTAGGTTCGCCATCGTGAATCCCACGTACTCTCCCGAAGCCGACACGTTCCGCGCCCGAGTGGTGTCGTTCCTCCGATCTGCCTTACCAGCCGACTTCAACGGTCTGGGTCGCATGTCTCACGACGAGATGCGTGACTTCACCACGCAGTGGCGCAAGCAGTTGTACGCCGAGGGTTTTCTTGCTCCCGGATGGCCGGTCGCTTATGGCGGTGGTGGACTCTCGGCGCTCGAGCAAGTGATCTTGGCCGAGGAATTCGCCAAGGCCGGCGTTCCGACGGGCGGACCCAACGATGTGTTCGGCATCGTCATGCTCGGCAACACGATCCTGCAGTGGGGATCCGAAGAGCAGAAGAAGCACTACTTGCCGCGCATCCTGTCGGGTGACGACGTGTGGTGTCAGGGCTACAGCGAGCCCAACGCCGGCAGCGACCTGGGTGGTCTGGGTCTGAAGGCCACTCTCGATGGCGACCAGTGGATTCTGAACGGCCAGAAGATCTGGACGTCGGCCGGCCATCTGGCCGATCACATCTTCACTTTGGCGCGCACCGATCCCGACGCCCCCAAGCACAAGGGCATCTCGTTCCTGCTGGTCGACATGCGCCAGCCGGGTATCGAAGTCCGTCCGATCAAGATGATCAGCGGCGAGAGCGAGTTCAACGAGGTGTTCTACACCGATGCGGTGTGCCCGAAAGACAGTGTGGTGGGCGGGCTCAACAACGGCTGGGCGGTGGCCATGACCCTCCTCGGCTACGAGCGCGGAGAAGGTGCGGCCACCACGCCGGTGCGCTTTCAGGCCGAGGTCGATCGCTTGTTGATGTTGGCCCGCGAGCACGGAGTCGCTGACGATCCGCGTATTCGTCAGCGCATCGCCCACGCGTATTCCAAAGTGCAGATCATGCGTTATCTCGGATTGCGCACGCTCACACAGTTCCTGAACGGCCATCACCCCGGTCCGGAAGGCGGAATCTTCAAGCGATACTGGAGCGAATACCACCAGACCGTCACCGAACTCGGAGTCGACATCTTGGGTGCTTCCGGAATGCTGCTCGAGGGCCGGATGCCCGGAAACGCGTTCCAGCCCGACGATCGCTCGGCGCCCAACACGTCGGCCAGTTGGGGAGGCACGTTCCTGAACGCACGCGCCGGAACCATCTACGCCGGTTCGTCGCAGATCCAGTCGAACATCATCGGCGAGATGGTGCTCGGCCTGCCCAAGGAACCGCGCTGACGTGCGCGATCGCCTGCGCATCATCGCGGCGATCCTTTACAGCCCGTCGTTGTGGCCCACCGCAGTGCGGGTGGCTCGTCGTCTGATCCCCGTTCGTTGGTGGAGCACGCGGCCCTATCTGCCGGTGCCGTCGCGGGCCTATCTCCGGTTCCGTCTCGAGACCTACTACGGCAGTGAAACCGCGCACTTCGCCCCGGAAGATGTGCTGAAATATCTGCGATGGGTTCGCGAGTGGGGCTGAGGGTCGCCGTCAGGCGACGGCCGAACTGACATGAGGAGCGCGCTCGTCCTCAATGCGACGTACGAGCCGCTCAGCGTCGTTCCCACCCGTCGGGCCGCCTGCTTGGTCTTGCTCGACAAAGCCGACGTCGTCGAGGACGACGGCACGGTTCTTCGATCGGCGTCCATGGCCGTTCCCACGCCACTCGTGATTCGGCTGCGCTATGTCGTGAAGGTTCCGTACCACCGTCGCACGTCGCTCTCGCGCCGCGCGGTCTTCGCGCGCGACGAACATCGCTGTCAGTACTGCGGCGGCCTCGCCGATTCGATCGACCACGTGATGCCGCGTTCGCGCGGCGGCTTGCACATCTGGGAGAACGTCGCGGCTGCCTGTCGGCGCTGCAATCTCGACAAACGTGATCGCACGCCCGACGAGGCCGGGATGAAGTTGGCTCGGCCGCCGCACGCACCGCGCGAATTGGCCTGGGTGGCCGTCTCGGTGGGGCGTGTTCCCGAAGCCTGGAAGCCCTACCTGAACGTCGCATGATCATCGTCGATCACGTGATCGACGGCTCGCCCGCCGATCATCACGCCCGCGAACTTCCTCACGACGGGCAACCTCATCTGTGGTGGTTCACGTCGTCGCGCGGGGCGCTCGTGCTCGGATCGGCCCAGTCAGTCGATGTGGTCGATCGGGCCGAATGCGAGCGCCTCAAGCTCGACATCGTCACGCGCCGCAGCGGGGGAGGTCTCGTGCTCGTGGGCCACGACCGCGAGGTGTGGCTCGACGTTCTGCTTCCGTCGTCGCATCCGCTGTGGGTGAACGACATCTCGCTCGCTTCGGCTTGGTTGGGTCGTGCGTGGTGCGACGCTTTGCTCGATCTCGGCGTGGGCGAAGCCTCCGGCCAGGTGGCCGTTCACGAGGGTCCGATGGAGCACAACGAGTTGTCGTCGCTGGTCTGTTTCGCCGGCCGCGCGCCGGGCGAAGTGTTCATCGGTCGATCGAAAGCGGTGGGTATCAGCCAACGGCGCACGCGTGATTGGGTTCGATTCCAATGCGCGTTGTCGTTGCGATGGGAGCCGGACACCATGGCGGCTGTCGTTGCCGATTCGAGTGTCACGGTCGAGCGGTTGAGTGGTCTGGGCACCGATCTCGATCTCGAAGTGTCAGACGTGGTCGACGCCGTTCAGCAGCGGATCACGGAGCGGCTCGCAGCTCGGTGACCTGACACGCGTCGATGGCCTTGACGACCGCGAAAGGGTTCACCGCACCGGTGCCGTGAGGGTGGTACTCGAAGTGAAGGTGCGGTGAAGAACTGTTGCCCGTGCTTCCGACGTACCCGATCACTTGGCCGGCCTTCACCACCGACCCCACCGCGATGCCGTCGGCGAACGACGAGAAGTGCGCGTAGTGGAAGTACGTGCCGTCGGCGGCGGTGAGTCGAAGCGCGTTGCCGCCGAGTGATCCGGGGCGATCGAGGAATTGCCGCGTGATCGTTCCGTCGGTGACCGCGTACACCGCTTTGCCGGTGGGCGCGATGATGTCGACACCCAGGTGACGGCGACCGCCCGGGCGGGGAGCCTTCCACGTATCGGCGAACCAACACGGCCCTTGGACCGGAAACACCGACGGTGCGATGGCGGCTTCCTTCGGGGCCGCTTCGGGCGACGGTGTGGTGCTGTTGGGTGTGGTCGTCACCAGAACGAACGTGTGCAGATCGACCACTCCGGTCGTTGCGAGACCACGCGACTTCTGGAAGTCGGCGATCGCGCGTGACGTGGCCTTGCCGAACACGCCGTCGGCGCCACCGGCGACGTGAATGCCGACTTCGATGAGCCGCTGCTGCAGACGACGAACGCCGTCGCTCGATTCGCCGACAGCCGGAAGGGCAGGAGCGGGGAGGAGTCCGAGGAGACGTGCGGTGTTCTCGTCGAGGGCACCCGTGGCGGGAACCTTCATCTGCTCTTGGTAACTGCGCAGTGCGGTCGTGGTGGCGGCGCCGAAGATTCCGTCGGCACCTCCACGAACGTTGAGTCCGGCCGCGATGAGTGCGCGCTGCAGAACTGCGACGGGTTCACCGCGCTGGCCCACGGCGGGGAGAACGGGCGCGGGGGAGGGTGAGACCGCTGACGCCGGCGCGGGCGTGGGGGCCGGCACAGTCGTGGGGGCCGACACAGTCGTCGGGGCCGGTGATGGCGTCGCGACCGGGGCGGCACCGGGGGCGATACCGAGAGCGATGGCCGTCCGCACGTCGACGAGGCCCGAAGCGGTCAGGCCGCGGGCCGCTTGGAAAGCCGAGACCGCGGCCGCCGTACCCGATCCGAAGATGCCGTCCACCCCACCTCGAACCGGGATTCCCGCCGTGACCAGGGCGTTCTGAAGAGTCCGCACCGCGTCTCCCCGCTGGCCGCGAGTGGGGAGGGCCGGCGCGGGAGCCAGGCCCAAGAGGTGGGCTGAGGTGGGGTCGAGGGCTCCGCTGGGATTCAGTCCGGCCGACCGCTGGAACTGGGCCAGTGCCCCGGCGGTACCACGACCAAACACGCCGTCGGGTCCGCCCGGGACGGTGACACCAGCGCTGAGCAGGGCTTTCTGGAGGTTCACCACCGCACTGCCCCGATCACCCTGGCGCGGCAGAGCCGTGGACGACACCTGGGTCTGGGCCGACACGGGGTCGAGCGACACCGGGACGACGACGAGCCCGACCGACAGTCCGACGGTGATCACCGACGGCGTCGCGACCCGGGCCAGATGACGAAACACGTCCAGTCATCGGCGAGCGGGCCCAAGAACTTGAGCATCCGGGGCGAATCGAGCGTTGTGGGGTCCGGTGGGGACCGTGGGGGAAAAAGTGGCGATAAGAGGGGAAAAGTGGTTGACAGAGGGGAGTAGTGGGGACCAGGATGGGAGGACTCGATCAGGCAGGCAGCGAGGGGCAGGTAGTGCAGGT
>VERK01000261.1 GCA_018882725.1 Actinomycetota bacterium
GTCCCGTGGTCGACCACGAGGCGGCGATCACAGATCTCGAGGGTCGAATCGCGATGGCTCACCACCACGGTAAGCACGGAACCTTTGAGCCGACGCAGGGTTTCCGCGATGATTTCTTCAGACTCGACGTCGAGGGCCGACGTGGGCTCATCGAGAATGAGCAACGACGGATGTGTAGCCAATGCCCGGGCAATGGCGAGACGTTGGCGCTGTCCGCCCGACAGTTGTCGCCCGCTTCCACCGAGTTGAGTGTCGATGCCATCCGGAAAGCGTGCCGAATCGAGTGTGAAGTTGGCCGATGCGAGCGCCTGGCGAACCATGTCGTCGGAAATCGCGTCGCGGAAAAAACGGACGTTGTCGGCAACGGTGCCGGTCACCAACTTGGGCTCCTGCGGCACGTAACAGGCGAGACGATTCCAGGCTGCACGATCCAGTGAATCGAGGGACGCTCCGTCGATGCGGATCTGACCCGACGAAGGATGTAGGAGACCGAGGAGAAGTTGTACGAGTGTGGTCTTTCCCGAGCCCGATGGCCCGATGATTCCGACCGTCTGGCCGGACACGATCGAGAACGTCGCATCGGTCAAGCCGTGATCGCGTCCGGGGTACGAAAACGCAACCCGGTCGACGTCGATGCGGGCTAGCGAACTGGGTGACATGGTGCCGTTACTACTCCGATCAGCTGAGAACGAGGCAGTGGTGCCGAGGATCCGCTCGGCGTACGGCGTGTATTGGCCGATGGCCGTGAGGCCGTTCTGAAACTGTTGGCCGTATCCGAGGGAGCGCATCATGATGAGCATGACTGCGCCGACCTCGTTGATGTCTTCGGCTCCCACCGAGTTGAGTGCCAGAAGAGCGATGAGAATCGCTCCGTAGGCCAGGGTCATGTAAATCGGCGAAACCAGCCCGCCTGTGAGCCCGACCTGCCGAGTAGCGGCCGCTTCTCGATCGATCATTCTTTCGAGACCCATTTGAACCGTCGGCTTCACTCCGAAGGTATTGATCTCGAGGTTTAGATTGCTGATCTCGGACACACTGTTGGCGAACTCGACTTGGTGATGCAGAGATGCCGCCGATTTGCGACGAATGTTTCGGGCGATGGGGACGAGAATCAGCGCGAGGACGACGAGCGCGGCGAAAACGAGGAGTGTGGAGGCAGTGTCGATGACCAGTGCAATTCCGAGCAGAGCCATGAGGGCAAGTCCGCCCGATATCGCATTCGAGAGCGCCCCCACCAGGCTCGCGATGTGATTCGGGAACTGCACCACGACCTGTTGGAGAAAGCCCGCAGGTTGTTGTGATTGGCTGAGCCACGAAGCATCCAGATACGCGGCACCGAGACTTTTCCGATAACCGGCTGTGATGCGGTACTGCAGGCCGGTCTGCACCCGGGCTGTGATGTAGTAGAGAGCAAATCGGATGACGAGTAGTGCGAGACCGGCGAGAGCCGCTTGGGCGATGGATAGCTCGACATTTCGGGTCACGCCGACCATTTCCTGCCCATCTGCGATCGCCAACGCGGCACGGGTGACGACAACGAGGAAGAAGGCCTCCAGAAGACCTACGCCGAACGTGCAGGTCGAGAACAGGGCGATTCGAGCCCGAAATGGCCTCGTGACTGTGTTGATGGCCTCAATCGGTGAGAGGGTCGCAGTCTGGGAGTTCGGCTCGATCATGTCCGTCCAATCTACAAAGTGCTGACGAATGACTGGCGTAGTGTCTCGGTCGTCATGAGGGTCGTCGTCGTCACCACTTCTCATCGCGGCGACGACGCGCGCATCGTGCACCGTCAGACCCGTTCGCTTCTGGCTGCCGGGCATCAGGTCACGTTGATCGCCCCCGAACCGGGTGACGCGCGCGCGAGGGACCCCGAGGGCCTCGTTCGACGGGTTGTTCCTCGGGCAAGTGGTCGGCACCGTCTCGGCGCATGGCGAGCGGCCCGTCGGGCCGTTCGCGAGATGTCGCGTGGTGCCGATGTGATCGTCGTGCACGACCTCGAACTCGTGCCGGTGGTGACGATGCTGATGCGCACCGATGCCGTGATGGTGTGGGACGTTCACGAGGACTACCGCGCCATGGCGCGCGAGGCCGTGTGGATTCCGGCGCCTGCTCGTCTGATCGCGATGGGTGTCGTCGCAACAGTCGAGTGGTGGGTGACGAAGACTTGTCGCCTCACGCTCGCCGAACACGGCTATTCCGCCCGCTTCCCGGGTGCCCCCGTGGTGCCAAACACCACCTGGGTGGGTGACGAGCCGGCGACCGTCGCGTCCAATGCCCCAGTGGTCTACGTGGGACGCATCTCGCATGATCGGGGTGCAAACGAAATGATCGCGATCGGAGATGAACTGCGTGAACGAGGTGGCCCCACGGTCGTGGTGATCGGTCCAGCCGACGGGGAGTGCGACACGATGATGCGAGACGCACATCGGCGTGGTGCGATCGACTGGCGTGGCCCGTTGCCCAATCCGGAGGCGATGGATGTCGTGCGCGAGGCGCTCGTGGGGCTCTCGTTGCTCCGCGATACGCCCAACTACCGCGTGTCGCGGCCGACCAAGATTCTCGAATACTTGGCTGCCGGGGTTCCGACGATCTCCACACCGTTGCCACAGGCCGCCGAGGTGATCGACAAGTCGGGTTCGGGAACCATCACGCAGGCGTGGGAGGGCGATCAACTGGTGAGCGAGGTGGCGGACGCGGTCATGGCCTACGCA
>VERK01000001.1 GCA_018882725.1 Actinomycetota bacterium
GTTCAAGAAGCATCGACCGATGTCGACAAGGGCATCGGCGATCCGGGGTCAAGGAGTCTCGAGTGAAGTTCCGATGTGAGCGCGACATCCTCGCCGACGCGTTCGGCGCCGCCAGCCGGGCTGCCACCGGCCGAGCCACCAACCCCACGTTGTCGTGCCTGCGCTTGGTTCTGGCTGGCGACTCGCTGCGGGTCACGGGCACAGATGGCGATCTGACCATCGAAGCCGTCGTTCCGGTGGCTGATGGCAAAGACGGTGTGGTGTTGCTTCCGGCGAAGTTGGCCAGTGAAGTCGTGCGCTCGCTTCCGTCGGGTGCGGTCACGATCGAGGTCGGCGACGACAAGGTGCAGATTTCCGCCAGTCGTGTGAACTTCTCGGTTCCCACCGGGGCCGAAGGCGACTTCCCGAAGTGGAGCGGCTCGGTGGGTGGGGGTGTCACCGTTCCGGCGGCCACGCTCTCAGAAGCGCTGAAGCAGGTCGTTCGCGCAGCGAGCACCGACGACGCGCGCGGCGTCCTCACTGGAGTACTCATCACCGGAGTCGACAAGAAGCTTCGCTTGGTTGCCACCGACTCGTATCGCCTCGCTATCCGCGACATCGACGCCGCGGTTCTGCCTGATGGTGCGAAGTTCGTGGTGCCGGCCCGTGCACTCGGCGAGCTGCAGCGTCTGCTCGGCAATGCCGAAACCGTCAGCATCAACATCACCGACAACGACGCAACGTTCGAGATGGGCGCGACCCGTTTGGTGACACGGCTGCTGTCGGGAACGTTTGCCGATTACCAACGTCTCATCCCTCCCAGTCCGCCCAACAGCCTCACGATCTCGCGCGAATCGGTCCTTGAATCGATTCGTCGCGTGAAGCTCGTCGCCCGCGATCCGATCGGCACACCGCTGCGTATTCGTATCGCGTCCGATGGCGTCACGTTGCGCATGGTGAGCCAGGACAGCGGAGAGGCGCACGAGCAACTCGACGGTGACATGTCGGGTAACGAAATCGAGATGTCGTTCAACAACGAACTTCTCGCTGCGGGCATCGAAG
The DNA here is from genome assembly GCA_018882725.1 of Actinomycetota bacterium. Taxonomy (GTDB): domain Bacteria; phylum Actinomycetota; class Acidimicrobiia; order Acidimicrobiales; family Ilumatobacteraceae; genus Casp-actino8. The sequence continues at coordinate 1,042 of VERK01000001.1, forward strand.
CGTGTGGTGCCGAACTCGTCACCATTCAGACGAGCGAGCCGGGCAAGTTGGCGGTCATCCGTCCGAAAGACGACCCGTCGTACACGTATCTGTTGATGCCCTTGCGTTCCTGATGTTCATCGAGCAGATCGAGCTCGTCGACTTCCGCAATTACGCACGGGCTTCGTTCTCGCTCACGGCCGAGACGACGGCGATCGTCGGCCGCAATGGCCAAGGCAAGACCAACGTCGCCGAAGCCATGGCGTTCCTCGCCACACTCGACAGTTTTCGTCAAGTGCCCACGGCGGCGTTGGTGCGTGATGGTGCCGAGTCGGCTTTCATTCGCGCGACAGTGCGACACGACGACGGTCGTGAATTGTTGGTGGAAGTGGAGATTCCCCGCCAAGGTCGAGTGAACGTGTTGGTGAACAAGCAACGTCTTCCCCGCACGCGTGATCTCGTCGGTGTTCTGCGCGTCTCGGTGTTCTCACCCGACGATCTCGATCTGGTGAAAGGAGCACCCTCCGAACGGCGTCGATTCGTGGACGATGCTCTCGTGAGCTTGGCCGCGAAGAACGACGCGTTGCGGCTCGAACTCGATCGGGTGATCAGGCAACGAAACACGCTCCTACGTCAATGTGGGGGACGACTCACCGACGAGGTCGGCTTCTCACTCGATGTATGGGACGAGCGATTGGCGTCGGTGGGGGACGAGATCGGCCAGGCTCGCGCCACGCTGTTGGCACAGCTCCAACCGATGGTCGAAGAGGCGTATCAACAGGTGGCCGGAATTCCGGTGGCGGTCGCTTTGCGTTACGAACCCGAGTGGCGGCGTTCAGGGTTGGCCGCAGCTCTGTCGGCTTCGCGGCGCGACGACGTCCGGCGAGGAGTGTCCACCGTTGGCCCGCATCGTGACGACATCGAGTTGTTCCTCGGCTCGATGCCGGCCCGCACCCATGCGAGTCAGGGTGAGATGCGGTCACTCGCGTTGTCGCTGCGTCTGGCCGTCCATCGCCTGGTGGCGCGCACGACCGACATGACTCCGCTGCTCGTGCTCGATGACGTGCTGAGCGAACTCGATCCCGGCCGGTGCGAGGCGCTCTTGGCCCATCTGCCCCCGGGTCAGGTGGTGATCACCACCGCCAGCCCGTTACCCCCAGCGGCGCGACCCGATCGAGTGATCACCATCGAAGCCGGCCAGGTGCAGGCGTGAGTGACGAACCGCGAGCCTTGGGGTCGGCTCTCGACCGTTTGCTGGCTTCCCTGAAGGGGGGAGACCGGTCGACCACGGTGACGGTGTTCTCGCGGTGGACCGAACTGGTGGGTGAGGCGGTGGCGGCCCATGTGACCCCCCTTCGTCTCGACGGTGAAACCCTCGTGGTGGAGGTCGACGACCCGGCCTGGGCGACCCAGTTGAAGTTCTTGGAACGTGATCTCCTGGCCCGCTTCGGAGAGGCCGGCGCGACCCGTGTGGAGCGGCTCGAGATCAGGGTCCGACGGCCCCGCTGAACCACGCCGCGGGGCGTGTGGAAAAAGGTATGTTTCCCCTGCTCAGAGTGCCTGTTATGGCACGAATCCGAAGCCTTTTTAGGGTAGGATTTCACCTGTTGTTGCGAGGCCTTCCATCGCCCTCGTGAGCCACGTGTGGCTCACAGTTCGAACCGGCCCGCTGAAGCACACCACGAGGTACCAGTGACCAGTAAGAACGCGACCCCCACAGCCGATTACGGCGCCAAGGACATCCAGGTTCTCGAGGGTCTCGACCCGGTCCGCAAGCGGCCCGGTATGTACATCGGTTCCACCGGTCTGGCCGGTCTGCACCACCTCATCTGGGAAGTCGTCGACAACTCCGTCGACGAGGCCATGGCCGGTTTCTGCACCCGCATCGGAGTCACGCTCACCGCCGACGGCGGCTGTCGCGTCGACGACAACGGACGCGGCATTCCGGTCGACCCATACCCCTCCGGCCCGCACAAGGGCAAGAGCGCCGCTGAAGTGGTGCTCACCGTGTTGCACGCCGGCGGCAAGTTCGGCGGCGAGGGCTACAAGGTGTCCGGTGGACTCCACGGCGTGGGTGTGTCGGTCGTGAACGCGCTGTCGCAGCGCGTCACTCTCGAGATCGATCGCGACGGCAAGCGCTACGAGCAGGAATTCCGCAACGGCGGCAAGCCACAAGGCAAGTTGGCCGCCACCGGCGACACACCGGCCCGCGGTCGCAAGACCGGAACCTCGGTCACGTTCTGGCCCGACGCCACGATCTTCGCCTCCGAAGGCACCGAGTTCGTCGCGCGTACCGTGCTCGAGCGCCTGCAGACCATGGCGTTCCTGAATCGTGGTCTCGAGATCGTGTTCACGGACGAACGAGCCGGCAAGGAACAAGAAGTCACGTTCCAATACAAGGGCGGCATCGTCGACTTCGTGAAGCACCTCAACCAGTCGAAGGAAGCTCTCTTCAACAAGGTCGCTCACTACGAAGACGAAGAAGAGGGCCAGATGCTCGACATCGCGGTCCAGTGGAACACCGGTTACTACGAGGGAATTCACGGTTACGCCAACGGCATCAGCACCATCGAAGGCGGCATGCACGTCGAAGGCTTCAAGACCGCTCTCACCAGCGTGGTCAACAAGTACGCGCGTTCACGCGGCTTGCTCAAGGAGAAGGACGACAACCTCCTCGGTGAAGACATTCGTGAGGGAATCACCGCGATCATCTCGGTGAAGTTGTCCGAGCCCCAGTTCGAGGGTCAGACCAAGGCCAAGTTGGGCAACGTATCCATGCGTTCGTTCGTGCAGAAGGCCACCAACGAGCGGTTGGCCGAGTGGCTCGACGAGAACCCCACCGAAGCCAACAAGATCGTCAAGAAGGCTCAAGCGGCGGCACTCGCGCGCGTGGCCGCCAAGAACGCGCGCAACGCGGTGCGACGCAAGACGGCGCTCAGCGGTGCGGGTATGCCCGACAAGCTGAAGGACTGCACGAGCGGCAACCCCGACGAGAGTGAGATCTTCATCGTCGAGGGTGACTCGGCCGGTGGTACCGCACTCGATGCACGCGATCCGCGCACTCAGGCGATCCTTCCGATTCGCGGCAAGATCCTCAACGTCGAACGCGCGCGTCTCGACAAGATGCTCAAGAACGCCGAGGTCACCGCGCTCGTCACCGCGATCGGTGGCGGAGTCGGCGACGAATTCGACGCCACCAAGGCGCGGTATCACAAGGTGATCATCCTCGCCGACGCCGACGTCGACGGCAGCCACATCCGCACGTTGCTGCTCACGTTCTTCTTCCGCCAGATGCGTCCGTTGGTAGAAGCCGGTTACGTGTACATCGCGCAACCGCCGCTGTACTCCACCGAGATCGGCAAGGAGAAGATCTACCTCAAGGACGATCTCGCGAAGTCACGCTTCCTCGAGGCCAATCCCAATCACAAGAAAGAGTTTCAGCGCCTCAAAGGTCTCGGTGAAATGGACTGGGAAGAACTCCGTTCCACCACCATGTCGGCCGAGACGCGCACGCTGTTGCAGGTGACGGTGGAAGAAGCCGCCCTTGCCGACGAAATCATGGGAGTGCTCATGGGCGACGACGTCGAAAGTCGTAAGCACTTCATTCAGACCAACGCCAAAGACGTGAGGTTCCTCGATATCTGATGGCTTCCAAGAAGACACCCCCGCCGCCGAGCGACCCCACACCCGAAGAACCCATCATCACCGTGCAACCCGTTGCGTTGCAGGACGAGATGGAGCGTTCGTTCCTCGATTACGCGATGTCGGTCATCATGGCCCGCGCACTTCCCGATGTCCGGGACGGACTCAAGCCGGTGCATCGTCGCATCATCTGGGACATGGACGAACAGGGCTTCCGTCCCGATCGTCCGTTCGTGAAGTCGGCCCGCGTTTCGGGCGACACCATGGCCAAGTACCACCCGCACGGTGACAGCGCCATCTACGACGCACTCGTGCGCATGGCTCAGCCGTTCTCGTTGCGCCATCCGCTCATCGACTTCCACGGCAACTACGGATCACCCGACTTCGGTCCGGCGGCGAGCCGTTACACCGAGTGCCGACTCCATCCGTTGGCCATGCAGTTGCTGGCCGACATCGACGAGAACACCGTCGACATGTCGACCACGTACGACGGAACGCGCGAGGAGCCCACGGTTCTGCCGGCTCGGTTCCCCAACTTGTTGGTGAATGGCAGCCAAGGCATCGCGGTGGGTATGGCAACCAACATCCCGCCGCACAACCTGGGCGAAGTGATCGACGCGTGCGTGCACATGCTCTTCAACCCGGGAGCCACACCCGACGACCTCATGCAGTTCGTCAAAGGCCCCGACTTCCCGACCGGCGGAGCAATCCTCGGTCGCGCCGGAGTCATCGACGCGTATCGCACCGGTCGAGGCAGCATCAAGATGCGTGCCACTGCCGCCATCGAAGAGAACAAGCGCGGCCAGATGCAGATCGTGGTCACGCAGTTGCCGTACCAAACCAGTTGCTCGGCGATCGCTGGTCGTATTCAGGAACTGGTGGATGCAGGCGAGATCGACGGTATTGCCGACGTGAACGACGGCTCGTCCGGCGGCAAGACCAACCTCACGATCTTGTTGAAGCGCGACGCCAACGCCAACGTGGTTCTTAACAACCTGTTCAAGCTCACCCAACTGCAGACCAGTTTCGGTGTGAACATGGTGGCGCTGGTCGACGGGGTGCCGCGTCAACTCACTCTGTCGGACGCGATCGCCGGCTACTTGCGTCATCAGATCGAGGTGCTGACTCGCCGCACCGAGTTCCGCCTCGACAAGGCTCAACGGCGCGCCCATCTGCTCGAAGGCCGCATCAAGGCACTCAACGTCATCGACAAGATCATCAAGCTCATTCGCGAAAGCGAAGATGCCGGCAGCGCCAAGACGCAGTTGATGGCCAAGCCGTACGAGTTCACCGAAGTGCAGGCGATCGACATCCTCGACATGCAGTTGCGCCAGTTGACGCGTCTGTCGCGGATCGACCTCGAGGCCGAGATCGCCGAACTCACACAGCGCATCGCCGACCTACAGGCCATCCTCGCTGACGACACCAAGTTGCGTACGGTCATCAAGGACGAATTGCTGGCCATCAAGGAAGAGTTCGCCACACCGCGCGTGTGCCCGATCACTCTCGACGCTGGTGAGATGAGCCTCGAGGACTTGGTGGACGACACCGAGCTGGTGATCGTGATGACCGCGGCGCAGTACGTGAAGGCCGTGGCCGCGTCGAACTTCCGCACACAGGGCCGTGGTGGCAAGGGTGTCACTGGTGCCAAGTTGAAGGCTGACGACATCGTGAAGCACGTGATCTTCACGACCGCGCACGCTTATCTGTTGTTCTTCTCGAATCGCGGCAAGGTGTATCGCCTACGCGCACACGACGTCCCCGAACGCGAGCGCGCCGCCAAGGGTGTTCCCATCGTCAACTTGCTGCCGTTGCAGGCCGGCGAGACCATCGAGGCGATCATCGACACTCGTGACTTCGCGGCCGAGCGCTACTTGTTCTTCGCGACCCGCGATGGTGTGGTGAAGAAGACCGCGTTCGACGAGTACGACAACGGTCGCCGCGACGGCCTCATCGCCATCAATCTCCGCCCCGGTGACGAACTGGTGCGTGTGATCGAGACGTCGGGCTCCGACGACATCTTCATGGTGAGTCGATCCGGAATGACGATTCGTTTCTCCGAAGACGAAGTGCGGCCGATGGGTCGAGCCACCGCCGGTGTGCGCGGCATGAAGTTGCGGTCGGGCGACAAGGTGGTGAGCGTCGACGTGGCGCGTGACGATGCAGCGATTCTCATGATCACCGAGGCCGGCTACGGCAAGCGCACGCAACTCGACAAGTTCAACCAGCAGGGTCGCGGTGGGATCGGCGTACGCGGCATTCTCATCAAGGAGAAGAAGGGGTACGTCGTGTCGGCCTTCATGGTCGGTATCGACGACGAGATTGTGGCTGTCACATCCGGTGGCGCCACCATCCGCACCGAAGTCCGCAACATCTCGTCGCAGGGTCGTACCGCGACAGGTGTGCGGGTCATGACCGTGGACGAGGGCCAGACGGTGTCGTCGGTTGCTCTCATCCTCGGTGGCGACGACGAGTGACGAGCCGGTCTCGGCAGAGCCGAGTTCGCGACAACGGTCAGGCTGGCATTCTGTGTCTCGGTGTGATCGCCATTCTCTTGATGGCCACCCAGCAGATGGTTCGCCTGGGCGGCGCGGTGGTGGATGCGGCGCGGGCTCAATCGGTGGCTGACGTCGTCGCACTCGCTGCCGTGGAGAGCGACGAGGCAGAGGCGTACCGGGTCGCGCGAAACAATGACGCCGAAGTGATGTCGATCGTCGAATGGGCGGGCACCGTCGAGGTGATGGTGAAGGTGGGCGGCGTGGTGGGTCGAGCGCGGGCGAGCAACATCGACCCACCCTGATCTTCTACGCTGTCGTCGTGTCCGACTCCGGCGACCCGCTGTTCATCGTCCCGGCAGTTCAACCTGACGAAGACGTTGCCCAGTCGCCTACTTCAGCGCCGGCGAAAGAACCGCTGATCACGGTGGAGCGTCGCCGTCTGCAACGCACGAGCCGCATCGTTCGCCACATCGATCCGTGGAGCGTGTTCCGCGTGACTCTCGTTTTCCATGTGGTGCTCTATCTCACGCTGTTGCTCACCGGCGTGTTGTTGTGGAACGTGGCCAATGCGACGGGAACCGTCGACAACGTCGAGCGATTCATGGAGAGCTTCGGCTGGGAGACCTTCGAGTTCAAGGGTGGCGAGATTTTCCATCAAGCGTGGATTCTCGGTTTGTTCCTCGTGGTCGGCCTCACCGGATTGGCGGTCCTGGTCGCCACGACGTTCAACCTCATCTCCGATCTCGTCGGCGGAATTCGCGTCACGTTCCTGGAGGAGGGCGTTGGACCGGACCCTGAAACTCGGGACGCACCTTCCTGGAGACAGCGGTTGAGGGTGGCACGACCCCGCCGATAGGGTTCTCAACCGCTGGGGCTATAGCTCAGTTGGTTAGAGCGCATCCCTGATAAGGATGAGGTCACAAGTTCGACTCTTGTTAGCCCCACCAGCGTCCCGTTCAGTCGCGGCTGAATGTCGGTAACTTCACCTTCGTGAAGATGTTGCGTCGAGCCATGGCGGCACTGTCGTTCGCCGGAATCATCGCTGCTGCCATTCGTGTGCGTGGTCGGGGCGGCGTCCCGCCCGAGCGTGGCGGATGGCGCGAATTGTCGCGGCCTCGATCGTGACACCTTGCGCCGTCGTCGGCCTCGGAGCCGTCGGCTCGCGAGTCGCTCATCAACTCACCGCATCCGGGGTGCCCGTGGTCGTTCACGACCCGTTCGTTCTGGGGGACATCGATGGCGCCCCCGGTGCACAGCGCGTGTTCGCTGTCGACGACCTGTCTGGTGATCGAGTCTCGGCCGCGGTTCTGTGTGGTCCCGCTCCACACGGAGTCATCGCCCGCGACTTAATCGGTCGCGGTGTGAACGTGATCTCAACTACCGACGACCCCGACGACGTGTACGCGATGCTGGCGCTCGAGGACGAATGTCGTCGTCTCGACCGTACTGTGGTGGTGGGAGCGGCGGCTAGCCCGGGCATGTCGGGTTTGTTGGCAGCCGAATTGGCGCGACGTGTCGACAGTGTCGACGAGATCCACGTGGCGTTCCACGGGACAGGCGGTCCGGCGTGTGCTCGTCAACACCATCGCGCTCTCGGCGGTGACGCTCTCGGTTGGCACGACGGCGAATGGATCGAGCGACCCGGAGGCTCGGGACGCGAGTTGTTGTGGTTCCCCGAGCCGATCGGCGGCAAGGACTGCTATCGAGCCGAACTGGCCGACCCGATCGTGTTGCAGCGCGCGTTCGCGAGTGCGCAGCGCATCAGTGCACGAGTGTCGGCCACACGCCGCGATCGTCTCACCGCCCGCCTTCCGATGATGTCGCCGCCGCACGCCGAAGGCGGACTCGGTGGTTTACGCGTGGAGATTCGCGGCTCGAAGAACGGTCAACGGGTCACCGAAGTGGCCGGCATCGCCGAACGAACCGCGATCGTCGCCGCTGCGGTCGCCGCATCGGTGGCCGATCAGGTGATCGGCCTCGGCTCCACATCACCGAGTGGGGTGGTGGTTCTCGGCGACGGGCAACTCGACGACGAAGCTCTGGTGACAGCAGTCATTCAGCGTGGCATTTCGGTCTTCGAGTACATCGGTTCAGGTTCTTGACGAATCTCGCCATTGCGCGTCGCTGTACATTCGGGTCATGACCCAAACGCGTCGCGACGTGCACGATGTAGCGAGCGAGCGCCTTCGCGCAATCGATCAGCGTTATTCGACGGGCCGTCGCAAGCTCGTCCAGATTCTTTCGTCAGCGGTTCATCCGCTGGTGACCACCGAGATCACCGCGGCCGCCAGCGATCTTCCGCAGAGCTCGGTGTACCGCAATTTGTCGGTTCTCGAAGAGGCCGGTGTTGTCGTGAAGGTGCTCACCACGGGTGAGCGCTCCGCATTCGAACTGGCTGAAGACCTGAAAGGTCATCACCATCACCTGGTGTGTGTGGACTGCGGCAAGGTGGTCGACATCGACGTCCCCGAAGACGTGGAACGACTGCTCAGCGATGGAGTCTCACCGGCCATCAAGGACGCCGGCTTCACCCTGATCGGTCATCGGCTCGACCTCATGGGTCGCTGCGATCAGTGCTCGCGATCGAGTCGCGCCGCCAACTTCTCGACGACCTCGGTCAAGTAGTCGACCTTCTGGCGCAATTCGTCGAGATCGACGAGGTCACGTACGTCTTGAGTGGTGGCGACGTCGGTGAGCGACATGCGAACACTGGCGATTTCGCGGGCGAGGAACTCGGTGTCGGCCTGTGTGCGTTCGGCGACTTTGCGGTCGAGTTCGGTCTGCGCGCGATCGCGGGCTTCCTGGCGATTCTGAGCGAGCAGGATCAACGGCGCCGCGTACGACGCTTGAAGTGACAAGAGGAGCGTGAGCAGCACGAGTCCACGACCCCAGGGGTCGAAGCGCCACGCCTCGGGAACGACGAGGTTGTACGCGATCCAGACAGTGATGACGCCCGACTGCCACACGAGGAAACGTGCGGTGCCGAGAGTGCGTGCGATCGACTCGGAGAACTGACCGAAGGCGTCGGGGTCGTAGTGATACCCGAGGCGGCGGCGCTGACGTGGAACGGCGAGTCGTGCTCGATTCTTCATGGCGCCTCCTTTCCTTCGGTGTGTTGGTTACATGTGGTGTCGTGCGTCAGCCGATGCGGCTGGGCGTTTCTTGTCGCCGCCGCTGTCGCCAGCCCGTCGGCAGAGTGCGGTCGAGCACGTCGTCGACCGTGATGGCTCCGAGCAGACGGCCGGCTTCGTCACACACGCCGATCGACAGCATGTTGTACGAGGCCAGACGCTCGGCGACCTCGCGGTCGCTGATGTCGGGGGTGATGGTTGGTTCGGTTTCGAGACACTTGCCGAGTTCCATGCTGGGGGGCTCGCGCAGGAGTCGCTGAAAGTGAACCACACCGAGGTACTTCCCGGTGGGTGGTTTGTACGGGGGACGACACACGAACACTTGAGCCGCGATCGACACGAGCCATTCGGGGTCGCGCACCTGGGCCAAGGCCTCGGCCACGGTCGACGTGGGTCCGAGCACGATGATCTCGGGGGTCATCAGACCACCGGCGGTTCCTTCTTCGTAGGAGAGGAGACGACGCATCATGTCGGCGTCTTCGTCGTCCATGGCTTCGAGGATCTTGGTTCGCTGATCGCCGGGCAACTCGGCCAACAAGTCGGCCAAGTCGTCCACTTCCATCTCGTCGAGAACGGCGATGAGGCGTTCCATGTCGAGACCCTGAATCAGACCGACTTGCTCGGCCTCGGGCAACTCTTCGAGCACATCAGCCAAGCGATCGTCATCCATGGCGTCGGCCAATTGGCGACGCTGGGCCAGTGGCAGCGATCGCACCACATTGGCCACGTCGGTCGGGTGCATGTCGTGCAGACGGGCGGCTTCGGCGGCCATCTCGGTAGTGGCGGCGAAGAGGTGTCCGACCTCGGTCCATTCGACGAGGCGGTGACTCGGCCGACGACGCAAGGCAGTTCGCTTGGCCAAACGAACCTGGCTGATGTCCCAGCCACCCGAGCGCGAGTCGGAGCGCCAGCGCAGCGCGACGTCGGTGACGGTCTCACCGTTGATGCGTCGATCGATCACATCGCGACCCAGAAGACGCTCACCCTTCTTCTGCTTGAACGGGTTCAGGTCGATGTCCCACGAACGCAAACGGACGCCTTCGTCGCCGATCTCGGCCACTTTGCCGGCGTTGACGAAAATGCGACGACGCTGGCTGGTGGCGGTGAAGCCCACGACCCGAGGTGACGATCCGGACCGTCCAGGCACGACCACGATGTCGTCGACGCGGCCGATGCTGGCTCCGCCGGCGTCGAGCAACGGCAGCCGCATGATGCGGAATGCGTAGATCAGTTCGCCAGCCATGGGGGCAGGCTACCGGTGGGGGTTTGGCCGAGGGGCGGAGCCTTTCAGTGGTTCAGCCCGTGTTCACCCGGGCCGGGACGACGTCAACGTGACGCGATGAGCCGTGCGATCGCGCCGAGTCGTTCGAAGCGTTCGGGGTTGCGCGAGGCGTTGTACAGAACGATGCGAGTAGCGAGACCTTGGTACTTCTCCACCAACGCATCGGCGAGTCCGTCCCACGTGGACTCGGTTGCGAACGTGGCGATGTGATCGTCGGAGATTTGTTGAGCCATACCCGCGAAGTCACCCGCCTTCTGCTTCTCGCGGATGCGCGCCGTGGTTCCATCGAACCCGGCCTCGTCCCAAATGAACGCATAATTGGGAGTACTTCCGTAGAAGCTCAGGCTCGATCGAACGAGGTCACGATCGGCGGCTCGTTCGGCCTCGGTGTCGCCGACGATCGTCATGACCGGGACGATGATCGCGATGTCGTCGACCGACCGTCCCGCGGTGCTCACCCCGGCCGCCACTCGAGGAACCACATGCCGCTGCAGATAGCCCGGCTCGCCGATCGGGTGCACGTGCACTCCATCGGCGACGCGCCCGGCCATCTCGAGCATCCACGGATTCACTGCTGCGACATCGACCTTCGGGTCGTCCACGGTGATCGGTCCCGGACTCCACTGCGGTGTGATGAAGTCGAGGTCGTAGAACTCACCGTGATGGTCGAGTCGTCCGGTCCGAAACGCGTTGAAGCAGGCTTTCACTGCAGTCACGTAGTCGGCCAGCCGCGGACCGGGACGATCGAACGTCATCCCGTAGCGCCGAACGATGTGTGTCTTCACTTGCGTCCCGAGGCCAAGGCGGAAATTCCCACCCGTCGACTCTTGCAACTCCCATGCGGTGGCGGCCGTGACGAACGGACTACGCGGAAACGCCACCGCGACGCCGGTGGACAGCGATAACCCCGGTGCGGCCTGAGAGGCGACGGCGGCATTCAGATAGGCCGTGCGACCACCCTCGGTGAACAGCAGGCCCGAGAAGCCCGCCTCCTGAACTCGTCGAGCGAACGGGCCGATCTGTGCGAGCGGTAGCGGGGTGGTCATCACGTCGACGTGCACGGACGCAGATTACGCCCGCTGTGATCGACGTGGTCAGGTCATTCGCCGGCTGATGTGGGCAGCTGGTCGTCGCGTACTCCACCACCGGGACGGAAGGTGGACGCACGGTCGTCCTGGTTCGACTGCATCTGCTGCATCATCGTGACCAACTCGGCCGATGCACGCTCGTCGGCCATGATCTTCTGCATCACGGCCGCACCCGCACCCGCCATCAACGTGGCTTGGTTGTCGTTGAGGAACTTCATCGACGCCCGCTGACGCTCGGTGGTGCGATTGATCTCCGGCATCACGTATCGCGCGACCATGTCCCACGAACGCCGGGTGTTCTCGCGGTTGGCCCAGTCGTGGGCGAATCCGAGGACCACGCCAAACCCGCCGGTGAGTTGCTGCAGATTGCGAATGGCGTTCACGAGGTCGTCGGGGGTGCCCACGACGGCGACTCCACCACCCACGGTCTGGTCGAGTAGTGCCCACTTGTCGTCGACGTGTTGCGCACCAGGGCGGCCAAGAGTCCAGACGTTGTACTCGTTGTGCCAACGCTGCAGACCGTCCACGGCTTCGTTGCGTGCCTGCTCGCGGGTTTCGGCGATATGCCAACTCATGAGAATTCGCCAGTTGCGACGGTCGACGACTTGACCATGCTTGGCCGCCGACTCTTCGGCGAACGACCACTGTGTGGGCAGCGCAGCCAGACCCGCGGTGCTGTTCGACGCGATCGACAGAACACCGCAGCCGTACTTGCCCGCCATCTGCATACCCGACGGTGAAAGTGTGGACGCGGTGGCCACCGAGATGTGATCTTGTACGGGGAGCAACTGCAACTGTGCGTCGCGCAGAGTGAACCAGTCGCTCTCGTGGGTGAAGCGATCCTCTCCGCGCAGGAGGCGCAGGATCACACCCATCGCCTCGTCCTGGCGATCGCGCTGCACGAGCGGGTCGATGCCGAGCGTCCAGGCGTCGCTCGGAAGCGCTCCCGGTCCGGTGCCGAACATGGCGCGACCCTTGGTCATGTGATCGAGCTGGACGATGCGCTGCGCCACGTTGAAGGGGTGGTGATACGGAAGCGACACCACACCGGTACCGAGCATGATGTTGTTCGTGCGTTGACCGGCGGCGGCGAGGAACATCTCGGGTGACGCGATCATCTCCCAACCACTCGAGTGGTGCTCGCCGCACCAGAACTCGTCGAAGCCGAGATGGTCGAGATGGGCTGCGAACTCGATGTCGCTCTGGAACTGGAGGGTCGGGTTCTCGCCCACCGGGTGATGCGGGGCGAGGAAGGTTCCGAACTTCAGGCGGGGCGGTCGTCCACCGGGCAGGCCAGTCGTCATGTGATGAACAGTAGGTCCGTTGCTGGAAGCCATCGTCAGTGGAGGCGCGTCACCAGGGTCGACGGCTAACCTGAGGAAGCCCTTCGGGGACGTAGCTCAGCTGGCTAGAGCACCTGCTTTGCAAGCAGGGGGTCGTGGGTTCGAGTCCCATCGTCTCCACTCTGTACCGTTCGCGCATGGCGACGGCGTACGACATCATCCAGCGGTTCGGTTCGGTCGAGGACGATCAGAGGTACACCCGGCTCGTCGAATTGTTCACCGAAGATGCCGTGTACTGCGATCCGTTCGCGGGCGCTCAGCGTGGCAAGGCAGCCATCGCCGACTTCATGGGCGAGATGGAGCGCGTCATCCCGAAGATGGGGGTGTACTTCGCCAACTGGGAGACCAAGGCCGACTCGCACGTCGGTTGGTCGCGTTGGGAGATGGTGGTCCCGGTCGACGGGGTCGAGCATCCGATCAAGGGTCAGAGCCTGTATCGACTCCGTGACGGCAAGGTGTGTTTCGCGGCCGACTACGTCGACTCGGCTGCGTACCGACGCATTCGACCCGATCGCGCGCCCGATCTGGGCTTCGCGGCTGCCGAGAACAAGGGCACGAATGCGGGTGGCCCAGCGGCTGATGTGGTGCGTCGCTTCTGGGAACTCCAGACCTCAGCGCGCTACAGCGAACTGGCTGCTCTCTTCGCGCCCGATTCGGTGTTCACCGATCAGGTGTACGGAGTGTTCGAGGGCCACGCTGCGGTGAGTGCGTATCTGCGTCGTATGGAAACCGAGATGCCCGAAGATGGAGTCACGTTCACACTCGACGACTGTGGTGGAGAAGACACCGTCGCGTGGTCGCAGTGGACGTGTCACGTGCCGAATGGATCGTTCCCGGGTTGGACACTGCACACGCTGCGTGACGGCTTGATCACTCTCGACTCCGATTATTTCGACGTGGTGAAGGCTCGTCAACTGCACAAGGCGCGACACGCCGGTTGATACGCGAGTACGTGGTCAGCGTCCGACCACGACCACGGTGGTACCGATACCCGCCCATCCGTACACGCGCTTCGCGTCGTTGAACGCCAAACGCGCGCAGCCATCCGACAACGGCCAACCCAGGTCGTCGATGCTCTGAACCAATTGATTGCGGACACTCGGAATGCCGTGGGTTCCCACACTCGACACCGTTCGTTGGTAGCGCACCATGAAGCGACCCGAAGCACCTTCAGGGGTCCACAATCGCTCGCTCTTCGAGTACACGCGGAATCGGCCACGCAACTCGTAGCCCGATTCGGTCGGCCGACGCCGGCCCGACATGAGGAATGTGGACGACACTCGGCCGCTCGACTCGACCAACCACACTTGTTGAGCGGTGATGTCGACCACCATGCGTCGACCGGAGCCCGAATCGCTTGGTAGGGGAAGCAGTCGATTACCCGTGAGCAACGTGATAGTGCCGAGTGACTCGACCACGGTGTCTTCACCCACCATCGCATCGACCACGAGAGTGATGGTCGAGCCGAATGGCGCAGGTGCACGGAGCCACACATCGAGCGGCCCGGGTTCGTGCGGAACCAACCCCACCTGGATCACTTTGTTCGCGTTTCGGTAACGCACGTGATCGGCTCCGGTCGGAACGTCGGGACCGATGAGATGGAAGAGGCCGGCGTCCGATTGCGAGTCGTCGGCCAGTCGCAACGGTGACGGCTCGGGCGGTATCGACGCCTGAGCGTTGCTCGTATGGAGCGGCGGCAGCAACGCGACGGCGACGAGAATCGAGCGCGCGACGAGCCGTTTCATCACTCGGAGTGTGTCACGCCAGACGATGCGTGAGCGCGAAGGCGACCGCGGCGGCGTGACCCACGTTCAGCGAATCGACGTCATCAGCGATCGGAATGCGCGCTCGCGAATCGCAGGCACCGAGGGTGGTCGTATCGAGTCCGAAACCTTCGCTGCCGAGTACGAGCGCGAGTGGTCCGTCACTGGGAAGTCGGATGTCGGTCAGGGTCGGGGCCGATCGATCGGGTGTGAGTGCGAGCGATGATCCTCCGTGGCGACGAACCGCCGCGAGCACGTCGGCAATTGTCGAGCGCACGATCGGCAGGAACAGGATCTCTCCCATCGACACGCGAATGGTGCGTCGGTAGTACGGGTCGGCACAGGTCGGGTCGAGAACGAGGGCGTCGATCTCGAAGGCGCGGGCCGAGCGGGCGATGGCCCCGAGGTTCTCGTGGTCGTTGAGACCTTCGAGAACCGCCAGTCGGTGTGGTCGACCACGTGGAGTGGGTCGCGACAGCACCTCGTCGAGGCTCATGAGCGGCGGGCGCGCGGCCGAGGCGATCACACCGCGATGAAGATCGAAGCCGGCGACTGCCGAGATGACGGCGCGTTCGGCGATGAAGATCGGAGCAGTCACGTCGATGAGAGTCGCTGCCATGTCGTCGACGCGATTCGGGGCCAAAACGATCGATCGGATCGGCAGGCCACTGGCCACCAGACGACGGACCACTTCGGGTCCTTCGGCGATGAAGAACTGCTCGGTCTCGTGACGCCGAACGATGTCGCGGTCGGTCAGTCCGATGTAGTCAGCGAGACGCGAGTCGGCCGGGTCGTCGATGATCGGCCAGTCGCGCACGACCTCATTCTTGTCGGTCGGTTCGTGGCGATCGGATTCCGCGTCCTCACCGCGGTCATGGCATCGTGTTGGTATGAGTTCGCTCGAGCGCGTGGTGGTCGTGGGTGCGTCGCTCGCCGGACTTCGTGCGGCCGAAACGTTGCGTCAGGTCGGCTGGTCGGGTGCCCTCACCATGGTGAGCGACGAAGTTGACATGCCCTATGACCGCCCTCCGTTGTCGAAGAAGTTGTTGGCTGGCGAATGGGAGCCCGAGCGCATTCGTTTGCGTCGCCCCGACGACTTCGATGGCCTGCGCGCCGAATGGGTGCTTGGTGATCGTGCGGTGTCACTCGACGTCGCGAATCGAATCGTCACGCTCTCGTCGGGTCGACAACTCGAATTCGACGGGCTCGTCATCGCCACTGGGGCAACCGTTCGGCGCCTGCCCGGACAGCCCGACTGGCCCGGCATCCACACGTTGCGATCACTGGCCGACTCGCTCGCTCTGCGCACCGAACTCGAGCCAGGTCGTCGTGTGGTGGTGATCGGCGCCGGCTTCATCGGTTTGGAGGTGGCGGCCACCGCGCGAACCAAGGGCTGTGATGTGACCGTTCTCGAAGGTGCCGAAGCACCGATGATGCGCGGACTCGGCTCGACCATGGGTCGTCGCGCTGCTCTCGTTCACGCCGACAACGGAGTCGACATCCGATGCGGGGTGAGCGTTTCCGAGTTGACACGTGGCGACGATGGTCGCGTGGGTGGTGTGCGTTTGTCGAGCGGCGAAGTGGTTCCGGCCGACGTGGTCGTGGTGGGTGTGGGAGTTGCCCCGTCCACGTCGTGGCTCGACGGTTCGGGTCTCACCATCCGCGACGGTGTGGTGTGCGACGAGTTCTTGCGCGCAGGGGTGCCGGGTATCTACGCCGCGGGCGACGTCGTCCGCTGGCCGCACCGACTCCTCCAACGCGAAGTCCGCATCGAACACTGGACAAACGCGTCCGAACAGGGCGCCGTCGCGGCCAAGAACCTCGTGGCGTCGTTCGGCGCTGAGGCTCAGACCGCGTACGCCGAGGTTCCTTTCTTTTGGAGCGATCAGTTCACCTCGCGTATCCAGTTCCTCGGTCGTGCCGAACCGGACGACTCCGTGGAGGTCGTGGTCGGAGGACCGGACGACCGTGCCTTCGTCGCGCTGTATCACCGCGACGGGCGTCTGACGGCGGCGCTCGGTGTGAGCCGACCCAAGCAGGTGATGCCGTTCCGTCGTCTGCTTGCGGAGCGCGCGACGATCGACGAGGCGCGTACCCTCGCCGCGTCGTTCGCGGTCTGAACGCGACCATCGAACCGACGTTGCGACAGGTCGTTGCAAACGGAACTTTCTCGTGACAACCCGGACAGGGTTCGTTACGATTTCGGTTGCTTCACCTGGGGAGGAAGAAGATGCCGAGGCTCGACGCCGAACGAATCGCGTTGTGGCGCGCCATGCAGACCGCGACCGAAGTCGTCTCCCGCCTCATCGAAGCCGAGATGGCTGACGAGTTCCAACTGTCGCTTCCCCAGTTCGATCTCCTGGCCGTGCTGGCTCACAACGACGATCAGATGCGTGTGAAGGAACTGTGCGAGGCCTTGTCGGCCGTGCCGTCCAGCCTCTCGCGGCGTATCGACGCGCTGGTCGAACGTGGCTACTTGCTCCGCGAACCGGCTCCCACCGCCGACGACAATCGGGCCGTCATGGTGCGCCTCACCCGGATGGGTCGTTTGGTCTGGCGTGACGCCAACATCCTCTACCGACGGGCCATCCAGCGCGAGTTCGCCGCCGAGCTCTCCGAGACCGACGTCGGAACCATGTCGCGGGCGCTGGCCAAAGTGGCCCCGTTCCGGCCCTGAATGAGCCGTTCGCGCGTCGCCTGATTCGTCGTT
Organism: Actinomycetota bacterium; assembly: GCA_018882725.1. Lineage (GTDB taxonomy): Bacteria > Actinomycetota > Acidimicrobiia > Acidimicrobiales > Ilumatobacteraceae > Casp-actino8. The sequence goes on from VERK01000001.1 coordinate 18,478, forward strand.
GGCCCAGTGGGGCCAGCAGACTGACGGGGCTCACCACTGAGCCTCACCGTCAGGCAAGGAGACTCCCATGACCACCGCCGTCATCGTCGATGCGATTCGTACCCCCCTCGGCAAGCGCAACGGGAAGTTGAAGGATTGGCACCCGGTCGATCTCGCTGCTGAGACCCTCAACGCCCTCATCAAGAACACCGGCATCGATCCGGCCATCGTCGACGACGTGGTCATGGGCTGCGTGATGCAGGTCGGCGAACAGGCCGCCAACCCGGCTCGTAACGCCGTTCTGGCCGCGGGCTGGCCCGAGTCGGTTCCCGGCACCACGATCGATCGTCAGTGCGGTTCGTCGCAGCAGGCCGCTCACTTCGCGGCGCAGGGTGTGATGGCCGGTGCGTACGACGTCGTGATCGCCGCGGGCGTCGAAGTCATGACGCGCGTTCCGATGGGCTCGTCGATGGCCGACGGCAAGTTCGGTTTCCCGTTCGGCCCCAAGGTGGGCGAGCGCTATCAGCCGCAGGGCGGTCTCGTGCCGCAGGGAATTTCGGCCGAACTCATCGCCGACAAGTGGGGCATCTCGCGTGACGACATGGATCGCTTCGGTGTTCAGTCGCAGGAGCGCGCTGCTCGCGCCACCCGCGAGGGCCGTTTCGAGCGTGAAATCCTTCCGGTGCGTGATGCCGAAGGCAATCTCATGACGGCCGACGAAGGCATTCGCGACACCAGCATGGAGAGCCTGGGCAAGCTCAAGCCGTCGTTCCGTCCGGTCGAGGAGGGTGGTCGAGTGACCGCCGGTAACTCGTCGCAGATCACCGACGGCTCGGCCGCTCTGCTCATCATGAGCGAGGAGAAGGCCAAGGCTCTGGGTCTTCGTCCGCGTGCGCGCTTCGTGAACTTCAGCCTGGCCGGCGACGATCCGCGCTTCATGCTCACCGCACCGATCCCGGCCACGGCCAAGGTGCTCGAGCGCGCCAAGTTGCGCCTCGAAGACATGGACGTCGTCGAAATCAACGAGGCCTTCGCGTCGGTCGTGTTGGCGTGGGAGAAGGAATTCCACCCCGACATGGAGCGCGTGAACCCCAACGGCGGTGCCATTGCCATCGGCCACCCGCTCGGTTGCTCGGGTGCGCGTCTCATGACGACTCTGCTGCACGAACTCGAGCGCACCGGCGGTCGTTACGGTCTGCAGACGATGTGCGAAGGCGGCGGCATGGCCAACGCCACCATCATCGAACGCCTCGGCTGAGATGAGTTTCGGCACCGTCGTCTGGGCGATCGGTGCCGTCATCCTCTTCTTCTTTCTCTGGAGGGTGGGGGTCGGTCTTCTGCGCAGCATGACCGAACCCCTGCCACCTCCGCCCCCGCCCGGCGAGATGCGGCGCATCAGCGTGCGATATCGATGCGGCGTGTGCGGCCTCGAGTTGAAGATGACGCTGGCTCAGGAAGAGGACCCCGACCCGCCGCGTCACTGCATGGAAGAGATGGATCAGGTCTCCATCGACGAGGCTCTCTGACCGGGTTGACGTCCGGGTTGGGCAGGTAGCCGGGAAGTTACATCGATGTGACTATCCCCGGTTCCGTCCACAGACTGTGGATAACCGAGTTAGCACTAAAACCCTGCTGAGAGCGTCAGTGGTACTTGGTGGCTGTGTACAGACCACCCAGGATGAAGGCCAGTCCGACCAGCAGGTAGTAGTTGCTCCGGCCGCCGGGAACCGCGCCCAAGTAATACAGCAGGATGACCAGCGCGCCCACGATGAAGAGGGCGAACATCAGGATCGGAACCCAGCGTGGGCTCTCCTTGACCGCCATCGGGATGGGCGGGGTGTACCGCGAGGACGCCGCGACGCCGGCCGAGTTGTGATCGGGATTCGCGACGCGCCCCTCGTTGGGCCGGGTGCCCTTCGGAGTGGTGCGGCCGCCGCTCTTTCGCTTGGGAGGTGCCACGGGTCGAAAGTGTAGGGGAGAACCGGCACTCCACTGGCAGGCTGAACGGGTGACGCCAGTCCGCCGCCGCGTGGTCGTGATCGACAACTACGACAGCTTCGTCTACAACCTCGTCCATTACCTGGGTGAACTGGGGGCCGAGCCCGAGGTGCACCGCAACGATGCGCTGACTGTCGACCAGATCGTCACGTCGCGACCCGACGCGATTCTTCTCTCGCCCGGTCCGGGTCGACCCGAAGACGCGGGGATCTTGTGCGACGTCGTCGAGCCGGCTGCGCGGGCGGGCATCCCGGTGTTCGGTGTGTGCCTCGGGCATCAAGCGATCGGTCATGTCTTCGGTGGTCGCGTGGTGAGGGCCCCCGAACTCATGCACGGCAAGACCAGTCAGGTGGAGCACCGTGACACCGGAGTGTTTTTCGGACTACCCAATCCGCTCACGGCTACGCGATACCACTCACTCGTCATCGAACCCGACACGTTGCCCGCGTGTTTGGAAGTCACCGCGACCACGGCCGACGGAATGATCATGGGTGTGCGTCACCGCGATCTGCCGATCGAAGGAGTGCAGTTCCACCCCGAGAGCATCTTGACCGAAGACGGTCATCGAATGCTCGAGAACTTCTTGACGCGCTGACGCGCGTTCGTCATGGCGCAGTGGTGGTGGGCGCAACTGTGCTCGACGATGTGGTGGTGGGAGCGGCGGCCTTGCCGACCACGAGAACCACTTCGCTGCCCACGGGTGCATCGGTACCGGCGGCGGGATTCTGCGAGATCACGCGATCGACATCACCGGAATCGGGTGCCACCTCCTGGTACTCCACGCGAATGAGGAAGCCCTTGGCGGTGAGCTGCGGACGCGCCTGTGATTCGCGCAGACCGACCACCGGCGGCACCTTGATCGGTGCTCGGCCGTTCGAGACGTACACCGTGATGGTGGCGCCCTTCGGAGTTTCGGCTCCGGCCACCGGACTGGTGCGAATCACGTTTCCCACCGGAACCGCGTCACTGGCTTCGATGATTTCGGTGACGACGAATTCGTAGGGTTCGCCCTGCAGAATCGAACGAGCCTCGTCGATCGTCTTACCGTCGAGTGAGGGGATCGGATTGGTTCCTTTGCCCTGGCTCACGGTCAAGTCGATGGTGGCCCCGCCGAGAACCGACTCTCCGAATGCGGGAGTCGACGAAATGATGGTGTCGGCGGCGATCCCCGGATCGTTGACGTAGGCGATGTTGCCGATGGTGAGTCCGAGGTTGAGCAAGGTGGTGCGGGCTTGATCGACGGTGAGACCTGTGAGGTTGGGGACGGCGATCGGCGTGTTCGACGGGTTGTACACGAGCTTGATCGCTGCGTCGTCGCCCACGAGTTCGCCGGCCGGGGGATCTTGTGACCACACGATGTTGGCGTCGACACCTGGGTTCTCTTCGGCGATCGGAACGACGGTCAGACCCAAATCTTCTATTGCTCGAACAGCCTCTTCGAGTGACAGGCCGGTGACGTTCGGAACTTCGATCGACGGGGTGGACGACGATTCGTTCGACAGAAGGAGCAAGCCGGCGACGAGGCCAGCCAACACCACCATGGCCGCGATGACCGAACCCACGATCAATCCGGTGCGCCGACGCGGTTCGTCGGGTTGAACGAGTGCACCCGACGCGTCGTAGCCCGGGGGACGATCGCTGATCATGATCTTCGTGCGCGGAACGTCGGCTTTGGGCGACGACGCGGTGGGCGGGGGAAGAATCGGTTCGTTGGCGATCGTTGGCGGCGGCTCGGGAGTGTCGCGTTTGTTGATGATCGCGGCCAACGCCTGAACCGGGAGTCCGTCTCGGAAGCGGCGCAGATCGTCGCGAACCGCTTCGGCCGTCGGGTAGCGACGGGCCGGATCCTTGGTGAGCAGTCGGGCGACGATCGCCTCGAACGCTCGTGGCACGTCGGGTGCGTACTGGTTGAGCGGTGTGGGCTGATCGTGAACCTGCTTGTACGCGATGGCCACCGTGTTCTCACCGGTGAACGGCACGCGACCAGCCACCATTTCGTAGAGGACGATGCCGAGCGAATACAGATCGCTGCGCGGATCGGGTTGGCCACCTTGTGCTTGCTCGGGCGAGAAGTACGCAGCCGTGCCCATGACGGCACCGTGCTGAGTGAGTCCGGTGTCGGCCGCACTGCCGAGTGCGCGAGCGATACCGAAGTCGGCCACTTTGAGTTGACCGTTGCTGCCAATGAGGATGTTGCCCGGCTTGATGTCGCGGTGAACCACGTTGTTGCGATGGGCGAACGACAACGCAGCCGCGACTTCGATTCCGACCTCGGCTGCTTTGGTGGCCGAAATGGGGCCGATGTCCCGCAGTGCATCGGCCAAAGTGCGTCCCGGCACGTACTCCATGGCCATGAAGTAGGTGTTGTTACTGCGACCCCAGTCGTACACGCTGACGATGTTGGGGTGGTTGAGGTTGGCGGCCGATTGAGCTTCGCGACGGAACCGTTCGACGAAGGCCGGGTCGGTGGCGAATTCAGGGAACAAGACCTTGATGGCCACGAGGCGATCGAGAAGTACGTCGCGGGCGAGATAGACGTCGGCCATGCCACCGCGGCCGATGCGCTGCTGCATCTCGTAGCGATCGTTGAGAATGACGCTGCCGTGGTCGGACATAACTGTGGAAAGGCTATCGGTGGACGCTCAGCGGGTCAGGGCAACGTCCATGACCGCTTTGGCCACCGGACCAGCGAGACGTCCTCCGGTGCCTTCGCTGATCTCGGCGTTGGTTCCCTTGAGCATCACCGCGATGGCGTAGCGAGGTGTGTCGACCGGAGCGAATCCGATGATCCAGGCGTGTGATCGTTCCGGTTCTCCCGGGCCGTTGAGTTGAGCGGTTCCGGTTTTGGCAGCAGATTGCACACCGTTGGCGAGTTGGAAGCAGCACGATGCCGTGCCGTTGCGAACGACCTCGGTCATGAGTTGAGTGAGGATCGTCGACGACTCGGGTGTCATGGCCTGCTTCCACACCGATGGCCGGGTGCGATCGAGGAGGCGACCGTCATGATCTCGGGTCGAGTCGATCACATAGGGCTTCATCATCGCGCCGCCGTTGGCAACCGATGCCGCCACCAGAGCCATGTGCAGCGGAACCATCTGAGTGTTGCCTTGGCCGAATCCCCCGATGGCGAGCAGCGGAAGGTTGTCCTCGAAGTAATCGGCCGTGCCGAACGTGCTCGCAGCCGATCGAGGTAGATCGAACGGCAGTGATTCGCCGATGCCGAAGCGCTGGGCTGCAGCCGTCAGTTTCTGAGGCCCGAGTTCGAGGGCGGTACGCGCGAAGGGCGTGTTGCACGAACGGCGGAACACCTCGGTCAGATCGCCTCCACACACCTTGTTCTTGTAGTTGGCGATCGGGTCGGTGGTCTGGGGTGGCAGGAACTCGGACTCTTCGGCGAACACGCTCCCGAGACCGATGGTCCCGGCATCGAGGGCGGCCGCCGTCGTGATGACCTTGAACGTCGAACCAGGCATGTAGCGCTGTTGGTAGCTGTTGGCGAGCAGCGGGTCGCCGGGGACGTCGTTCAGATACTGAATGATGGATCCCGCGAGATCGTCATCCTCGGTGGTGAGGAGATTCGGATCGAACGACGGGAAACTCCACAGGGCTTTCACCGCGCCGGTGCGGACGTCGACGACCACGACCGAACCCTCACGTTCACCGAGCGCCCGACGAGCGGCCGCCTGAATTTTCGAATCGATCGTGGTGACAACCGTGCCGGTGGTGTCTCCACCGTCGAAGAGCGAGGCCAAACCCTTGACTTGTTGCTCGGCGGTACGCCCGGCCAACACATCGTTGGCGACCCGTTCGACTTGAGTCGCACCGTACGCGAACGTGTAATAGCCGGTGACGTGTGCGTACAACTCTCCATCGGCGTACACACGCTTCCAAGGGTGCTCGCTTGCGGGTTCCGATCGAACCGACTCGGCGATCACCTTTCCGTCGATGGTGGTGATCTCACCGCGGGGATCGTTGAACGTGCGCACCGTCAGACGCGTGTTGCGAGCGTCGGCATCGAGATTCGACTTCCGACCGACTTGGATGACGTTCAACTGAACGAAGAGGATCGCGTAAAGCGCCAGCAGTGCCACCGCGAGACGTCGAATGCGTTGATTCATGACGGAGTCTGTTCGTGTCGACGAGCCCGACGGGCTTCCCAGCGTTCGCGGATGGTTGGACGGTCGGGGATTTCTCCTAGGCGGCGTGCGGACGCATCACTCGTTCGAATAAGGAGCGCGAGGATGGCGTAGTTGGCTACCAGACTCGACCCGCCGTAACTGACGAAGGGGAGAGTGATACCGGTGAGTGGAACCACCCGAATCACACCACCGATGATGATGAAGGCTTGGACACCGAGAATCGTGGTGAGGCCGGTCGCGAGCAACTTCTCGAACGGGCGTTGTGTTCGCAGTGCAGTACGCAGCCCGGCACCGATGATGACGACGAAGGCGAGCAGGATCGCGGTTGCACCGAACAGACCGAGCTCTTCGCCGATGGCGGCGAAGATGAAATCATTCTTCGCTTCGGGAATACGGGTCGGATCGCCGAGGCCGAGGCCCGTGCCGGAGGTGCCACCGCTGCCGAGGGCGAACATGGCTTGGGCCAGTTGGTAGCCCTTGCCGTCGTAGCGACTCCACGGATCGAGCCAGATGGCCACACGTGTCTGCACGTGATCGAAGAGGTGGTACGCGGCGAAGCACGCTCCGGCGAAGAGAGCGAAGCCGAGAGCGAGATAGCCGGCCCGTTCGGTGGCGACCCACACCATCACGACGAAGAGAGTGAAGAAGAGCAGGCTCGATCCGAGGTCGCGCTGACCGACCATGACCACGACGGAGAACGCCCATGCGCCGACCAGTGGCAGGAGATCTCGAGGTTCGGGAATGGTGAAGCGGCCCCACTGTCGAGTGCCGCGGGCGATGAGGCTTCCGCGCTCGGAGAGGTAGCCGGCGAAGAAGAGAGCCAGGGCCAGCTTGGCGAACTCGCCCGGCTGGAAGTTGATCGGCCCGATGTTCACCCAGATGCGTGCACCGCCCGAACTGAAGCCCAGCCCGGGAACCATGGGAAGAAGCAACAGCACCGCGGCCGCGCCGAAAAAGTGCCATTGATAGCGAGCGAGATCATTCACTCGTTCGACGAACAACAGAACGACGACGAACGTCGCGATGGCGATGAACGTCCACGTGGTTTGGAGTCCGGCCAGTCGTTCCGACAAGCGCGCGATCATGACGTAGCCGAGTCCGTTGAGGAGGACGGCGATCGGTAGCAGAGTGGAGTCGGCTCCGTGGGCCAATCGACGGACGGCGATGTGGGCGAAGAGGAGGACCGCGAGAAGCACACCGAGGAACGGGAGGATTCGCGGTGGGATGACCGAGTTCTTGCCGAGTGAGGCGAGTGTGTAGGCGCCGGCGGTGATGATGCCGGCGGCGATCACCAGGCCCAGTTCGATGGATCGCCGACGGTTGGCGATCGAGTAGTCGGGTGCGGTCACTTCGCCGCGATGGCGCTGACGGCAACCGCCACCGTGATGGCGGCCGCAGCCAACCACATCGCCCAAGCAGCGACGTTGAACCACACCGAGATCCGACTGCGTGAGGGCGTATCCATGATGGTCGCCGCGATCGGCGGAATCTCCGTGACCACCGGAGTGCTGTCGGTCGATGCGGTGAGGGAGAAGTCGACCACGAGAACGGTCACGTTGTCGCGTCCGCCGTTGGCATTGGCCAGGGCCACCAAACGATCGGCGAGATCTTGTGGACCGATGGACGATCGCACCTGCGATTCGATCTCGTTGTCGTCGGCTTCGTCGACCAGGCCGTCACTGCAGATGATGAAGCGGTCGCCGTCTTCGATGTCGACCTCGAAGGTGTCGACATCGACGTACGTATCGATACCCATGGCTCGCAGCACGATGTTTCGCTGGTGGTGAACACGCGCTTCGGCGCGTGTGATCGCCCCGCGGTCGACGAGTGACTGAACATGGGAGTGGTCCTTGGTGATCTGTCGAAGTTCACCGTGACGCCACAGATAAGTGCGAGAGTCTCCGACGTTGGCCACGACGGCCTTGTGATCGAAGGGGTTCGACACCGCCAAGCCGGTGAGGGTCGTGCCCATACCGGCCTTACTCGAGTCGAGAATCGACTCGGAGTGAATGGCGGTGTTGGCGTGGCGCACCGCGGCGGCGACGTCGTCGGACGCGAGGACGATGTTGCCGGCTTCGCTGAGAACCTCGCGCAGAGTGGTGACGGCGATGTCGCTGGCAACCTCACCTGCGCTGTGTCCGCCCATGCCATCAGCGACGAAGTACAGACCGTTGGCGCAGAGGAACGAGTCTTCGTTCGCCTCACGAACCCGGCCGACGTGTGTGGCGGCTCCGGCAACGACGCGAATCATCGTTCGGCCTCGACGATGAGCGATCCCATCTGAATGCGGTCGCCGGGTCGTAACGCAACGACATCGGAGATGCGATTACCGTTCACGAGGGTTCCGTTGGTGGAGCCGAGATCTTCGACCACCGCGGCGCCGTTGGCGATCCAGATCCGGGCGTGAACATTGCTGAGAAACGAATCGTCGGCGACCGACAGATCGGTGTTCTCCGAACGTCCGATGACGAGCGGCTCCGATCCGATTTCGATCTGATGTCCCTTGTGGCGCTTGGGAGCAACCACGCGGAGTTCGGTGACGCGTTGGCGACGCGGAACCTTGGCGGTGCCGTCGGTCGGCATCGTTGGAACCGGACCGGTGGAACGAGACACCGCCGGAACACGAACTTCGGTCCAGACCGCCCACACCACTCGGGCGAAGAAGAGGTAGAGCGCGGCCAGAAGCACGAACCGCAGAAGTCCGAGAAGTTGATCGGTCATCGTGCCGCGGCTTCGAACCGGATGGAGTGGCTTCCCAGGTTGATGATGTCGCCGTCGCGCAGACCACGCTCAGCACTGATGGTGACCCCGTTGACCTTGGTGCCATTGGTCGACCCGAGATCGGAGATCGCGTAGACGCCGTTGACGACCTTGACTTCGGCGTGTCGGCGGCTGACGTTGGCATCGTCGAGAACGATCGTGCAGTCGGGTGAGCGACCGATCACGACCAATGCCTCACCGAGTGGGTACGACTGACCGCCCGAGACGACCAATGCGCTGGCCGTGATCGGACTCTCGGCGCGCCGTACTTTCGAGTCGATTTCGACCCGACCCGACTTCACTTTGTCGTCGGCCACCAGCGAGACCGTGATGGGACCCTTCAGGTGGTAGCCCTCGGAGCGGGCGTATTCCTTGGCCGCTTCGTTCAGTTCGATCTCGAGTGCGGCCTGGAACTCTTCGAGTTGGTCGAGGTCGCGGGGATGCAGGCGGAACACGAAGTAGTTGGGGGCCACGCGTCGGCTCTTGGAGTCGACCGATCGCTTGTCGTCGATCTCTCGGACGAGGTGGCGGCCGAGGTCGATGGGGCGCACGTTGGTGCGGTTACCTCGATTGAAGATTCCTGCGGCCATCATCCACCTCCTTCGCCGTGATGACAGGCGGGGAAAATCGTACCGGTGCAGGGTGGACGCACCGTGTCGCCCGGGTGGTCACTCCCTCTCGGGGCGGTAGCGTTCGAGACCTGTTACTCGGGCGAGTGGCGGAATGGCAGACGCGCTGGCTTCAGGTGCCAGTGTTCGCAAGGACGTGGGGGTTCAAGTCCCCCCTCGCCCACCAACACTGTTCTTTTGGTGCGAGTTCTTTACCCCTGAGGTTGAAAATCCTCACCAGATCGACGGGGTGGGTCAGAGGCCGAGGCGTTGGAACTGATCGTTCGGTGCGTCGATGTCGCGGAGAGCGGATCGAAGGACGCCTTCCATCCGGTCGGCGAGATCGGTGCTGGACAAGTCACGATCTTCGAGAGGATCGCCGACCACATCGAACAACAGGTCCCGTGACGACGCGACGTTGGTGAGGGCCCAGAAGGGAACAGCGTCTCCCGATCCGAAGGGTTGCCGGATCACCGGGACCGACGAACCGGGCATGTAGTCGAGTGTCGCGCGATGGTCGGGTTTCGGCAGTCGAACGTTCGGCATCGCGTGAATGGGCATGGTCGACCACCGGTTCGACCACATCGACAACGGTCGATTGTCGTTGCGAGGAGCCCGCACGTACTTGAACTGATCGTGGACGATCTGAACAGCCCGTCCCCACACTCCCGTCAGTACGTAGTCGCGCACCGCAGAGGTGTCTCCACTGATCAGTGGACCGAGCGAGTGTCCGTGCGTTCGGTGATCGACCGACACTCCGAAGATGTCGCACAGCGTGGCGAAGATGTCGACCGTCGTGGTGAGAGCGGAGTTCGTGTGGGCGGCCACTCCGGGCCAGGCCACCATCAAGGGAATGTGGCCGAGCGGTTCGTACACCGGAACTCCCGGTTTGCCGAACACGTCCTTCTCACCGAGGTAGTGGCCGTGGTCGGTGCATACGATCACCGCGGTGTCCTCCCACAGACCACGACGATCGATCGCGTCGAGCAGTCGGCCGAACTGGTGGTCGATGAACGACAACTTGGCTCCGTAGTTGGCGCGAATGTGTCGTGCCGTCCGCGCGTCGAGTTTCCCCGAGGCCACCGCATCGGCCAAGTAGGGAGGCCAGATCACCTTCGGGCCGTCCCACTCGGGGTCGTACATCGACATCCACGGCTCTGGAACATCGAACGGTTCGTGAGGATCGAACTCGTCGACGAACAACATGAATCGTCGATCGGACGACGCTTCGTGTTCGATCCACCGTGCCGCGTGCGACATCGTGCGTGCACCGGGGAAGTCGTCCTCTGTCTTGAACCAGGTGCGCGTCGTGTCGTAGTGGCGAGCCACCCACGATTCGTCCGCCGGAACCGCCGGCGCCCCGACCCATGATGGATCAGGCGCGGTGCGCCACGGATCGTCCTCGTGCCCTCGCACGTAGTCCCATGCGGTGAAGTCGGTGTGGTAGTTCTCGCCGCCGGTCTCGAATAGATGTGGGTGATCTGACACCAGCATCGTGGTGACACCCGCCTGTTGGAGATGACGAGTGATCGGGTCTTCCCACAACTCGATCGAACCCCACGGACGCCACAGGAAATCCCACGACCCGCAGAGGATGTCGTGACGCGCCGGCATGCATGGCAAAGATCCGGTGTAGTGGCGGTCGAACCTCACTGCTCGCCGTGCGAATCGGTCGAGGTTCGGGGTGTCGAATTCAGTGCCGCCGTACGCACCGATCATGTGGCGATTCAGGCTGTCGAGGAGAACGACGACGACGTTCTTCGGTGTTGCGATGTCCCCCACGCCGAGCACCCTAGGTGATGACGGGCGAGCCTCGATCGGACGCTGATCGATCAGAAGACGGTGTAACCGCCGTCGACGGTCACTTCCTGACCAGTGTGATACGTCAGCGCCGGATCGGCGAGGAACGCGCCCACTTCACGGAATTCAGTGGCGTCGGCCCACCGGCGCACGGGAGTACGGCGGATGGTCACATCGCGGAACTTGTCGTTGGCGTAGGCGGGACCGGCCATTTCGGTGATCGTCCAACCTGGAATGAGTGAGTTCACCCGAATGCCGTGACGAGCCAGACCAACAGCTAGTGCGCGCATGAGGCCGTTCAGCGCAGTCTTCGACGTTCCGTACGCTTCGTTGCCTGCGGCGCCGTGAATCGCCGATGTCGACGACACGAGAACGAGCGAGCCGCCGGTTCCTTGTCGCACGAGATGTCGGGCGGCCTCGCGGACCGTCACGAATACTCCGTCGAGATTGGTGGCCATGACCTCGCGCCATTGATCGAGTGTCAAGTCGAGGAACGGAACACCGTGTCCTGAACGTCCTGCATTGGCGAAGCACCCATCGAGTCGACCGAAGTCGGCCACGGTGCGGTTCATCGATTCGATCACTTGCTGCTCGTCGGACACATCGCATTCGTATCCACGAGCGGCGACACCGTGACCCTTGAGAACGTCGACTGCTTCGGCATTGCGGTCGGCCCGCCGACCCCACACGGCAACCGATCCGCCGACTGCGGCGATTCCCTCGGCCATACCGAGACCGATACCCGAGTTGCCGCCGGTCACCACGAACACCTTGCCGGTCAGATCGGTGCGCCCGCGCGGATTGGAATGACTGGTCATGTTGTCACCGTAGAACATCCACTTGGTCGTGTTCCGAGCCGGATCACTAGCCTCACCTCGTCACTCGACGACACTCAACGACCAGCGGAGGAACACATGAAGATCGCCGATTTGTTCTCGGTTCAGGGCAAGGTCGTCCTGGTGACCGGAGGGTCTCGTGGTATCGGCGAAATGATCGCCGGCGGGTTCCTTGCCAATGGAGCCAAGGTGTACATCTCGTCGCGCAAAGCCGATGTGTGCAACGAAACCGCCAAGCGCCTGTCCGACACCTTCGGCGGTGAGTGCATTTCGCTGCCGGCCAACTTGGCCGACATGGCGGGTATCGACGGCTTGGTGAAAGCGCTGAGTGAGCGCGAGAACCATCTCGACATCCTCATCAACAACGCAGGTGTGTCGTGGGGAGCGCCGCTCGACGAGTTTCCCGAGGTCGGCTGGGACAAGGTCTTCGACACCAACGTCAAGGGCGTCTTCTTTCTCACCCAGAAGTTGCTCCCGTTGCTCGAGGCTCGCGCAACCAACGACGACCCGTCGCGTGTCGTGAACATCGGATCGATCGACGGCATCCGCACACCCATCTTCGACACTCATTCGTATGGTCCGTCGAAGGCCGCTCTTCATTCGTTGACTCGGCAGATGGGCTCGAAGTTGGTGAAGCGCAACATCATCATGAATGCCATCGCCCCCGGACCGTTCCCCACGTGGATGCTCAGCACCGGAGTGGGTACTGGCGGTGACGTCGACAACACCGACTGGAGCGTGGTGGCTCGCGGCAATCCGCGCAAGCGAGTCGGCACTCCTGAAGACATCGCTGGCCTGGCCATCTTCTTGTGCTCGCGCGCGGGCGCTTACACCGTGGGCGAAGTGATCGCCTGTGACGGCGGACAGGTCAACAGCTGATCAGATCCGCTCGAGGGTGGCGCCGTCGAACAACGGCGTGAGTTGTTCGGTTGCGATCAGTTCGTCGATGTCGAGGGTGGATGGCGCCGTGATCGTTCGCTGAGCCGCTTCGAGGATGTGCGGTAGAAGCGTCGCGTCACTCGACGTGTTCAGGAAGAGATCGTCGTTCGACAGCACGAAACGAACGGCGGTCACGATCGATGCCGGTTCGGTAATGGGCTCGTACCAGCTGCGATGACCGGACGGACCATCGTCCCAGCGGCGACGGGCGATCGACTTGATGGTCTGCATCGCGACACCGCGGGTTCCACAGATTTCGCGGAGTTTCCTGACGTCGCGTTCGTACTCGGGAATGCGCATCAGGCTCGGATTGAAGGGGAACAGAACCGAGTCGAACGCGAACCGTTCGAGACTGCGCACGTGCATCGACGGAATACGAAGTCCGTGGCCTGTGACTCCGATGTGACGCACCAGTCCTTCGTCGCGAGCACGGATGAGCGCAGGCAGCGCACCATCATCCGACATGGCCAGCTTCCACTCGTCGTCTTCCACCAGGTTGTGCATCTGGATCAGGTCGATGGAATCGACACCCATGCGTTGGAGCGACGACTCGAGTTGTCGACGCGCTCCGTCGGCCGTGCGCTTCTCGGTCTTGGTCGCGAGGAAGACCTCCGATCGGTGCCCGCGGAGCCACGGTGCGAGTCGTTCTTCCGATGCTCCGTACGACGCTGCGGTGTCGATGTGGTTCACGCCAGCAGCGAACGCGAGATCGAGAGTCGTGATCGCGCGACTCTCGCTCATACCACCGAGGGCGGCCGCGCCGAAGATGACTCGCGACGACTGGTGGCCGGTTCGCCCGAAGGGTGCGGTGATCAGCATGAGGCGACCGTAGTGCCTCGGAAGTAGGGTCGGACGTGGGAGGACAGATGATGACCACCAACCACTTCGATGTCCTGATCGTGGGAGCCGGAATTTCCGGTATCGGCTCGGCGTATCACTTGAAGACGTTGTGCCCCGATCGCTCGTTCGCCATTCTCGAAGGCCGCCCCGATATCGGCGGCACCTGGGACCTCTTCCGCTATCCGGGTGTTCGATCCGATAGCGACATGCACACGCTCGGCTACAGCTTCAAGCCTTGGACCGACGCCAAGGCGATTGCTGATGGTCCATCGATCATGAAGTACCTGCGAGCCACCGTGCAGGAATTCGGAATCGCGCCGCACATCAAGTTCAACCACTTGGTCTCGCGGGCCGAGTGGAACTCCGAGACCGCCACCTGGACGCTCACGGCGAAGCGCGCTGACACCGGTGAAACAGTCACGTATTCGTGCAACTTCCTGCACATGTGTTCGGGCTACTACTCGTACAAAGAGGGGTACACCCCCGAATTCCCGGGCCGCGATCGATTCCGGGGCACGATCATCCATCCGCAGAAGTGGCCCGAGAACTTCGACTACTCGGGTAAGCGAGTGGTCGTCATCGGTTCGGGTGCCACTGCTATGACCGTGGTACCGGCGATGGCCGACAAAGCCGCGCACGTGACCATGCTTCAGCGTTCGCCCACCTACGTCGTCGCTCGTCCCGATGTCGATCGTGTCGCCGAGATGTTGAAGAAGGTGTTCCCTGAGAAGGCGGCCTACGCCATCACCCGCAAGAAGAACACGGTGCTGCAGGGCTTCTTCTACGGACGTACTCGTACCCAGCCCGACAAGGTGAAGGCCACTCTCCTCGCCGGCGTCCGTCAGGCACTCGGTCCCAACTTCGACGTCGACAAGCACTTCACGCCGTCCTACAACCCGTGGGATCAGCGCATGTGTCTTCTCACCAACGGCGATCTCTTCACGTCGATTAACGCCGGCCGGGCGTCGGTCGTGACCGATCACATCGACACGTTCACCGAAACCGGCATTCGTCTGAAGTCGGGTGACGAACTCGAAGCCGATGTGATCGTGACCGCGACCGGACTCAACCTGGTCACTCTCGGCGAGATGACGTTCGAGGTCGATGGCGAGGTCGTCGACTTCGCTCAGACCTGGACCTATCGAGGTGTCGCGTACTCCGATGTTCCGAATCTGGTCTCGACGTTCGGATACATCAATGCATCGTGGACATTGCGGGCCGACTTGGTGAGCACTTTCGTGTGTCGTCTTCTCAATCACATGCGTGACACCAAGACCGTTCAGGTCACTCCACGACTTCGAGCGAGCGATCGCAACATGACGCCGCGCCCGTGGATCGAACAGTTCTCGGCTGGTTACATGCAACGCACGATGGATCAGATGCCCAAACAGGGCGATCGTGAACCGTGGGTCAACCCGCAGTCGTTCAAGATCGAACGTAAGACCATCGGTAAGGGACGCCTCGACGACGGAGTTCTTCAGTTCACGCAGCCGCGGGTTCGCGAGTCGGTGTCGGCGGGCGAGTAGCCGGCTGCCAACCGGGTCGACCGAACACGAACTTGGCCCGGTCCGGCCAGTTGTCGGCCGACGCCACGTCGCGGCCGATGTCGACCATCTCGTGATACGCGACCTTCACGGGGTTGTAGAAGTCGATGTTCTTCGTGAGTCCGTAGCGCACGCGTCGGATCTCGGGCGCGAACGTCTTGAAGATCTTGTCCCAGACGATCAGGATGCCGCCGTAGTTCTTGTCGATGTATTGCTGGTTGGCTCCGTGGTGAACCCGATGGTGGGACGGAGTGTTGAAGACCTTCTCGATCGGCTCGGGTAGACGGTCGATTGCTTCGGTGTGAATCCAGTACTGGTAGAGCAAGTTGAGTTGCGAAGCCTTGGCCGTGGCCTTCAATGGGAAGCCGAGCAGCGGCATCGGCCAGTACACCCACGACATCAGCCAGAACGACCACGGCTGTCGAAGCGCGGTCGACAAGTTGTATCGACGCCCGGAGTGATGCGCGATGTGGTTGCCCCAGAACAATCGAACTTCGTGCATCCACCGGTGGTTCCAGTAGTAGAGGAAGTCCCACACGACCATCGCCTTGAGCAGCGAGAAGCGGCCACCACCGATGTTGGACACACGACGGGCGAACAGTCGGCGATTGATGCGGCCGAGCACACCCTGCAGTGCGAAGCCCATGACGACATTGCCGACCAGCAGTCCGAGGCTCGATGCAGTGTCCTTCTTCTCGTAGCCGAGTGGGACGAGCGGATCGGGTGTCGGCGAGCCATTGTCGGCCGGAATGGGTGCGTTCATCGGCTCGAGTTCGCGACGCGGCTTCTTTTTCAGCGTGCGGTGTTCGGCGACCATGGTGGCGACGAAGATCGGCAACGTGAGTCGGTCGATCAGATCAACTTGTGAGAGCACCGACTTCTTGGCCACGTCGGCAGGTTAATTCAGTGGTCAGGCGACACGATCAGCGCACGGTCGACCAGGCGGTCGATGCGCTGTTGGATGAGATCGTCGAGAACGGTCTCATCAGTCGTCGGCTCATCGTTCACCTCGACGACCACGAGTCCGGCCTCGATGTCGCGTCGGGCGGCTGCGGTGAGGCCGAGTCGATCCCGGGTGCCGTCCATCGCCACCAACAGCGATCGTTCGAGATCGTCGAGAGTGACTTCCTCGTGGCGAAGGTTGGTGACCACCGATGAAGGCTGAGCGGCCTGAGCGCGAGCGACGGCGAAGCCGACGGGTCGGTCGGGTAACTCCTCGGCGAACGGCCGCTTCCAGGTTCCGACCAGAAGACGACCTTCGATGAAGCCGTCTCGTACCCACGCGAGTACTCGATCGGCACAGTCGGAGCCGACCTGGTTGGCGACGAGATCGATCAACTCGGCGACGGGTAGTCCGTGGCGGCCAGCCCGGGCGACGTGCCACGGCGCGAGAACCGCTACGGGGTCGCCCGATGTGACTTGGAAGTTTCCGTCGTCCCCGATCGACACTTCGATGTCGTCATCCAGATCGAGTTCGACGTCACCGTCGTCGTTGACGGCCAAGTTCGCAACGATCATCGACGTGAAGCGATCCGGATCGAAGTCGTACGACACCGGCGAACCTCTGCGCACCAATAGTGAACGGCGGAAATGTCGCAAGGTCAACAGGTCGAGTAGTTGTTGCGACTCGACGTGAGCGACCTGCTGATCGGCACTGCGGGCTCGCTCGCGAACGATTCGCCCACCCTCTTCGCCCAGTTGCTCGGGGACGACGCTGAGAATTTCGGCGTCGGTCACGTAGTCGAGCCCGACGTCATTCGCGGCCTTCACGAAATCGGTGAAGTAGCACGGAACGTTGTCGTCGACGAGGTGCTCGAAATAGAGGTAACGGTCGGACAGTCGCGAGAGCAGAGTCAATTCGCTGTCGAGCCAGGTCTTCAGTGGAAGTGTTTCGGGCACGCGCTCGCCGAGAAGTTGCATGAACGAACGGGCCGAATCGATTCGTGCCCGTGGCTCATCCGGGGGTACCTCGAGAGCGAACATCGAGCGGAGCATCCCGCGAGCGTGCCATCCGGGATACGTGTTGTAACTCACGTAGGCGATGCCGTGCTCGTCGAGATGTCGAGCACACACCTCGAGGATTGCCCGACGCGCGTCCTCGGGAACCCACGAGTACACGCCGTGGCAGATGATGTAGTCGAACGCACCCCACTCGGTGGGTACGTCCCGGACATCCATGGCCTCGAAGCGAACGTTGGTGAGCCCAAGCTGGGAGGCGAACTCGCGAGCGGCGTCGATCTGTGACGGCGCCAAGTCGATTCCGACGAATTCGGCGCCAGGAAGCAGAGAAGCGAGTGGAATGAGGTGACCACCGCGAGCACAGCCGATCTCGAGGACGCGACATTCGTTCACTGGACGACTCGCGATTCCGGACAACAGTCCGAGGGTTCGCATCCAATCGGGGTGCGCCATCCAGAACGGAAGATTCTCGTACTGAAGCGTGTCGTAGGCCTGGTCGGCGCTGTTCATGAGAGCGAGGTGAGTGGTTTGGCCAGTTTGATGGAAGCGGTGGTGTCGGGAGCGGCCAGGGCCTTCATCGCGACGTCGAAGTCGGGGAGAGCAAAGACTTCGCCACCATCGGTGATCATGATGAACCGGTCGAGCGTTTCGAGGAACGTGCGATCGTGACTCACCGCGATCACGGTTCCCTCGAATCCGTCGAGAGCGAGCTCGAGCGCTTCGGACGATTCGATGTCGAGGTTGTCGGTGGGTTCGTCGAGCAACAGAACGTTGTGGCCATCCAGTTCGAGACACAGAATCTCGAGCCGGGCCTTCTGTCCGCCCGAGAGGGTCGGAAACTCCTGGCGCGCGTTGACGTGTAGTCCGTAGCGGGCCAGTGCGCGCATCGACTTCTCTTCGTCCACCAGACGATCACGAACGATGTCGAGCGCGGTTCGATTGGCGAACTCGGGTCGGTTGTTGACCTGCGTGAACATTCCGACCGACGTACGAGGGCCGAAGCCCACGATCCCTTCCGTGGGTTGACCCTTGCCGGCGAGAACGTCGAGCAAGTGGGTCTTGCCCGTGCCGTTCGGACCGATCAGGCCCACGCGCTCGCCGTGATGGATCTCCTCCGAGAACGGAAGGAACAATCCGTCGATCGCAACATCGTCGAGTTTGGCCACGCGGCGAGCAGCGTCGGCGCCGCGCAAGCGAACGTGAATCTTCTGGTCGGGTACGGGCGGCGGTGGCGGACCAGCAGCCACGAACTTCTCCCAACGCGTTTCGGCGGCATTGGCCTTGGTCGCGTTCTTGAAGTTCTGCGCGGCTCGCTGCTTCATGATCTTCATATGGTGGAACAGACGACGTTCTTCGTCGTTCCACCGCTTCAGATCGTCGCCCAGTTGCTCTTGTCGTTTGGCCCGAGCCTCGGGGAAAGTCGTATACGAGCCGCCGTGCACCCACGCGCCCGATCCCTCGATCACGACGATCTTGTTGGCCACGCGTTCGAGGAGTCGGCGGTCGTGGCTCACCATCAGGATCGTCGACTTGGTTTCGAGGATTCGGTCCTCGAGCCAACCGCGCGTCGGAATGTCGAGATAGTTGTCGGGCTCGTCGAGGAGCAGAACGTCAGAACCCGACGTGAGTAGCAAGTCGAGGACGAGTCGCTTGCGCTCACCACCGGACAGCTCGGAAACCAGGCGTCGCGCGAAGTCGTCGATCTTGGTCTTGACACTGCGGTCCGCAGCCGCGTGCCACTTGGTCTCGAGTTCGTAGCCGCCGAGATCACCCCAGTCGGCCAATGCCTCGGCGTACTCCATACCGTCGTCGTTCCCGAGGTTGCGCTCGGCGGCGGCGAGGCGACGACCGGCCTGCCGGAGTTGTGTGGGTGCGACTTCGATGAGCATGTCGCGTAGCGAGTCGGTCGGTCGTGACATACCCACGTCCTGGGTCATCGACAGCATCGTGCCGAGCACATTGAACTCGCCCTCGTCGGCTTCGATCACTCCGGAAAGGATCCGCAGAATCGTGCTCTTGCCGACTCCGTTGGCGCCGACCAGGGCCGCATGTTCGCCCGGCGCCACACCGAACGAGACGTCGAAGAAGAGTTGGTCTCCGCCGGGTGGTGCGTATGCGAGTTCGGAGACCGTGATGCTCACGCGGTCATTCTCGCGCCGCGCCGACCGAAACGGTCACGACACGTAAAGCCGAACCTGATCGCTTTCGAAGCCACTGGCGAGAATCTCCAGACGACCGTCGTTATTGAGATCGACCACCATCATCGAGCCAGCCTGTGCGTAGCCGGTCTGCAGCACGCGGGTGTTGAAAGCCGACGGTCCGGTCTGCTCGAGAATGAAGAGCCGGTCGTCGCCGTCACCGGAGACAGCGAGATCGACATCGCCATCGGCATCGATGTCACCCCAACCGAACACTCCGGGTGCGGCCTGGAACGCAGTACCGACACTCGGACGCGAGACGATCCCGGAACTCAGAAGTTGAACCGACCACTCGGCTCGCGGATCGGCTCCGGGTGTCAAGCGATAGACACCCGACTCCACTTGGCCCGGCTTGGTGGTGTTGGTGTGGTTCGACGCGACCCAACCGAATGTTCCGGGGCCGTCGATATCCGGGACGAGCGACACCTGGATCACCTTTCCGATGGATGACGTGATCACGTGCTTCTGCCACGTGGGCAGACCATCGGTGCCAGCCGGCAGTTGTTCGAACCAGATGGCGCTCTCGGGTGTCAGGAAGTATTGACCCGACACGATGTCGAGATCACCGTCAGCGTCCACGTCGGCCGCCACTGGTAGCGAACCACCACCCTGGCCGATCGGATGCGCAGATGTCTCGAAGCCATCGGCGGTTCCGCGGAACCACACCGTGTTCGCATCGGTCGACGTCTCACCGATCGCGACGATGTCGAGCACACCGTCACCGTCGATGTCGGCGACAGCGGGACGGTGGTAGAACTCGGTCGCACCCTTGGCCACCAGGTCGATGGCCTCGAACTTCGCCATGCCACCTTCGATTCCGACGTTCTCCCAGATGACGAGCGCGCCGCACGGACCGACGGTACCGATGGAAGCACACACGAAGAATCCGATGCCGCCGATGATGTCGGTGTCGCCGTCACCGTCGAGGTCGCCGACCCACGGTTGATTGAAGAAGTAGTAACCATCATCGGTCGTCACGACGTCATCGCGCACGAAGCTGATAGGGCCCCCCGTTTGGTACAGCACCGCCAGCGTGCTGGTTCCGACCGTCACGTTTTTCATGTCGATGTCGCCGAAACCGTTGACGAGAATTTCGAGAATGCCGTCGCCGTTGAAGTCGGCGGCCGTGGCACCCGCGGCTCCACCGAACCCGTCGACGAGAGTGTGGTAACTGAACGCGGCATCGTCGGCCGCGGTGCCGACCTCGATCGCTCCGGTGGCGAACGGTGGCACGGTCGTGGTGGGCGCTTCCGTGACCGGAGCTTCGGTTGCCGGCGGGGCGGAGGACGCTGAAGTCGATTCAACCGGGGCCGATTCCGAGTCGCCACCTCCGCAGGCGGCGACGGCCAACAATGAAACGAGTGATGACACGACACTGAACCGTTTGAACGACATGTTCCCCTCCAACAGTCGGACTTTTCGTCGACTGTAGTCGGCCGGGTGCGTCGCTGTATTCGGGTGGTCAGTGAGCGATCTTCACCAACAGCTTTCCGCGGTGACCACCGCTCATCAAGATGTCGAGTGCTCGTGGGAACGATTCGACGCCGGTCTCCACGTGCTCGGGCATCACGAGATCGCCGCGGCTCAGCCACTGCGTCAACTGTGCTTCGGCAGCGGCGTAGGCGTGTTCGAAGTGGAAGACCGCGAAACCCTCCATGACCGCTTGACGCTCGGCAAGTTTGAGATAGTTCCGTGGTCCGCGGACGTTCTTCATGTCGTCGTATTGCGAGATCGCGCCACAGATCACGATGCGTGAACCACGATGAATGTTCATGAGAACGGCGTCGAGGACGTCACCGCCCACATTGTCGAAGAAAACGTCGACTCCATTGGGAAGAAGATCGCGGAGTCGCGCTTCCACATCGTCGTTGCGGTAGTCGATGGCAGCGTCGTAGCCGAGTTCATCGACGAGGAAGCGGCACTTCTCGGGTCCGCCGGCGATGCCGATGACCGGTGACGCTCCGAGCAGGCGAGCGATCTGGCCGGCGACCGAACCAACGGCACCTGCAGCAGCCGACACCACGACTGATTGTCCTGCGCTCACGTGACCGACTTCGGTGAGTCCGACATACGCGGTGAGGCCGGTGGTGAGTCCGAGGGCACCGAGCCAGGCCCGCGGCGGAACGACCGATGTGTCGAGGCGACGCATCATGAACCCGGGCATGGTGGCGAACGTCTGTGAACACAACGGTCCGAACACCCAGTCACCGACGGCAAGCCCTTCGAATCGTGATTCGACCACTTGGCCGACGCCGAGAGCCGGGATCACTCCACCGATCTGGGCACCTTGATGGAAGCTCTCTTCTTCGAGAGTCGTGCGAATGAACGCATCGATGCCGAGGTGATCGACGGCCACGACGACCTGCCCATCGTCGGGCGCGAGCGCGTCGTCGTCGAGAAATGTGAAGTCGGATGCCTGCGGTCGACCCTGAGGTCGCCGAGCCAGAACGATACGAGGGTTCGGTCGATTGCTTCGCACGGTGTCAGAGGCCCCCGTCGATTCCGATGATCTGACCAGTGACCCAACTCGATGCGGGTGACACGAGATACAGCGCGGCCAAACCGAGGTCTTCGGGTGTTCCGAGACGGCGCATCGGCAGACGAAGGATCTTCTCCAGTCGGGGAAGATCACCCTCTTCGAGACGCATCGCCTTCATCATGATCTCGGTGGGTACGGCTCCGGGCATGATGCAGTTCACGCGAATGCGCGGGCCGAGTTCTTTGGCGTAGGTCATCGTGAGTGAGTTGACGGCGGCCTTCGCGGCGGCGTAGTGACCGCTCCCCATCACCGTGGAGACCGCGGCCTTCGATGAGATGTTCACGATGCGACCGCCGTCGCGCATCATTCGCGCCGCGGTGTTGGTGCACACCCAGATGGACGTGAGGTTGAGGCGCATGGTGGCGTCCCACTCCTCGCGAGGCAGATCGACGAGCGGTGTCTGGATCGGCGAACCACCCGCGTTGTTGATGAGAATGTCGAGCGATCCGAATTCGTCGATCGCCCGCTGGCAGAGCGACCGCACGGCGTCGTCGTCGGTCACATCGGTGGGTACGGCGATGGCGCGACCACCGCTCGCTCTGATGTCACTCGCCACCCGCTCCACTTCATCGGCTCGTCGAGCTGCACACACCACGGCTGCTCCGGCCCCGGCCAACGCGTGGGCGATTCCTTCGCCGATGCCCCGGCCGGCTCCGGTCACGATCGCCACGTCGTCGCCCAGATCGAACATGCGTCGCACGTTCTCGTTCACGATGTCCCCCTTCGTGCTCCCCCGGGAGCGTCCCGCGGGGAAGTTACCACGGGTAAGAAACTGCCCGAACCCGTCTTCGAGGGGTCGGGCGTTGGGCCAGAATGTCGCCGTGACTCGTCCGCTCACCCGTCGCCCTGGTCGTCCGCTCGGCGGCCAGCTCGATGTGAGTCGCGACGTGGTCCTCGATGCGGCCGAGCGTGTGATCGCCCGTGACGGCGCCACTGCCTCCATCGATGCCATCGCGGCCGAAGCCGGGGTGACCAAGCCGATCGTCTACGACCGGGTCGGGTCGCGGGCCGATCTGGCCACCGCGCTGGCCGAGCGGCTGTCCGATCGCATGGCCGTGGCCGCTCGCGCCGCCCTCGATGGCCGCGGGTTCACCCGGTTGAGCCTGGCGTCGTTCATCGAGGCCAACCTGCGCACGGTGATCGAACACCGCGATCTGTTTCTCTATGTCACCGGCGGATCGACCGATCAGACCTCGCTCGGGCGTCTGGTGTTGGCCGAACAATCGGTGATCCCGCTGTCGATGGCCCTGAAGAACTGGCGTCAACGAGCCGTCCTCGACCCCTCGGTGTCCGACTCGTGGGCCTACGGGATGGTCGGGATGCTGCAGATGGCCTCGTTGTGGGTGATCGGTTCGCCCTCGGCCGACCCGCGGGTGGTGGCCGATCAGTTGGCCGAACTCCTGTGGTACGGCCTGGTCGGAGAGCGCCGAACGGACTGATCGTCCAATAATTACGACCCGTAGATTCGGGAGTGTGTCGGGTGTTACAGTCCCGACGGGGGGGAGAGAACATGGGTTCTCAGGACAGTTACGAAGATTTGACCGAGTGCGCATTGTCGCCCGAGCTCGAGAAGAAGCTCGTCGAGTCACACGGCGAATGCGTGTTCATGTGGGCCAACAGCAAGGGCGAGCCGTTCGGCGTCGTCATGTCGTACATGCCCAAGGACGGCAAGTTGTGGCTCACGGCGGCGGCCACGCGCAAACGCATCCCGGCCCTGCGCCGCAATCCGCGTTCGGCGATCTGCATCAACAGCACCGGCGGAAAGATGGGCGGTGGCAAGACCGTCACGTACAAGGGCAACACCTTCATTCATGAAGATCGCGCCACCAAGGACTGGTTCTACCCCGAGTTCTCGCGACGCCTGCGCCCCGACAACGAAGCGGCTGCGCTTGCGTTTCAGAAGTTCCTCGATTCCCCGCACCGCGTGATCATGGAATTCGTCCCCGATTACACGTTGAGTTTCGATGCCGCCCTCATGTGGGCTCGTTCACCCGAAGTCGTCCAGTAACCGAAGCCCAGAACCACAGACCTCAGGAGATCCTCATGTCGATGACCGAAGAAGTCCCCGCTCACCTGCAAGGCAACGGCCGCCCCGTTTTCGACGAGCGCACGCTCACCGATCTGAAGGTGGTCGGTTCCATTCCGGCCGAACTCGACGGTCGATACCTCCGGAACGGAGCCAATCCGATCACCGGCATGAGCGATCACCCGTTCTTCGGTGACGGCATGATCCACGGTGTTCGTCTGCTCGACGGCAAGGCGCAGTGGTACCGCAACCGTTACGTACAGACGCCGTTCATCAAGGATCCGTCCATCGACATCCTCGACCCGAACGTCACTCTTGACATGCGATGCTCGAAGGCGAACACGCACGTCGTGGGTCACGCCGGCAAGATCCTTGCGCTCGAAGAGGGCCACTTCCCCTACGTGCTCGACGGCGACCTCAACACCGTGGGTGCCACCGATTATCAGGGTGTGCTGAAGGGACCCTTCACCGCGCACCCCAAGATCTGCCCGACCACGGGCGAGATGCTCGCGTTCGGCTACGCGCCCCTGCCGCCGTACCTCACGTACTTGCGCGTCTCGGCCACCGGCGAATTGGTTCAAGTCGAGCCGATCACCGTCACCGGACCCACGATGATGCACGACTTCAACATCACCGAGAACTACGTGATCTTCATGGATCTCCCGGCGGTGTTCAATCTCGACCTCGCGCTTGAGGGCAAGATGCCCATCGAGTGGAGCGACACCTACCCGGCGCGCCTCGGCGTGATGCCGCGCAACGGCAACGACTCGCAGGTGAAGTGGTACGACGTCAACCCGTGCTACGTGTTCCACCCGATGAACAGTTACGAAGACGGCGACAAGATCGTCCTCGACGTCGCTCGCTTCGAGCACATCTGGAAGGCCGACGCGATGGACTTCCCGCCGCCGCTCCTGTGGCGTTGGGTCATCGACACGCGCACCGGCAAGGTCACCGAAGAGCAGATCGACGATCGCTCGGGTGAGTTCCCGCGCGTCAACGACGCGGTGATCGGCAAGAAGCACCGCTTCGGCTACGAAATGTCGATGGGCAACGCCGGCTTCGGAGAAGTCGACGCGGGCGCCATCTTGAAGTACGACCGCCAGACCGGCTCGGCGA
>VERK01000049.1 GCA_018882725.1 Actinomycetota bacterium
CACCAAGGCCTACACCACTCGCGTGGGTTCCGGTCCGTTCCCCACCGAGCTGCTCGACGCCAAGGGCGAGGCGCTGGTCGACATCGGTCGCGAGTTCGGCACGGTGACCGGACGTCGCCGTCGAACCGGTTGGATCGACTGCGTGATGTTGCGTCATGCGGTGCGGGTGAACAGCCTCACCGAGATCGCGCTCACCAAACTCGACGTTCTCGACACTTTCGACGAAGTGAAGGTGTGCGTCGGCTATCGCCTCGACGGCCGGGAATGCACCGCCTATCCCGATCGAAGTGATCTACTGGCGCGAGTGGAACCGGTGTACGAAACACTGCCGGGTTGGCAGACAACCATCAGCGGATGTCGGAAGGCCGCTGAACTACCCGAGGCCGCCCGCCGGTTCGTCGCACTTGTCGAGCAGGAAGTCGGTGTTCCGGTCCGGATCGTGGGCGTGGGCCCCGAGCGCGATGCGGTGCTGCAGTGGGACGGAGCCTCGACATGATTTCGCGTTACTCGCTGCCCGAAATGGAGCAGGTGTTCTCCGACGAATCACGTTTCGGACGCTGGCTCGAAATCGAACTACTCGCCACCGAAGCGCATGCGTCGCTCGGGGTCGTCCCGGCGGCCGATGCCTCGGCCTGTCGAGCGCGAGCGCCTCAAGTCGACACGGCTTTCATCGATGCCGTGCTCGAACGCGAGCGCGTGACCGACCACGATGTCGCGGCGTTCGTCGATGTGGTACAGACACGAATCGGTGGTCCGGAGAGTTCGTGGATCCACTATGGCCTCACGTCGAGCGACATCGTCGACACCGCCTGGTGCTGGATGCTGCGCGATGCCTCCGACCTTCTCATCGACGCGTCGACTCAACTGATTCGCACTCTCGTGTCGATCGCACAGCGCCACCGGGGAACCGTGATGATCGGCCGCACCCATGGTGTTCACGCCGAACCCACCACATTCGGAATGAAGGTCGCGCTCTGGGCTCTGCAGGTCGATCGCGATCGCGAGCGCTTGCGCCGAGCGCGTGAAGCAGTCGCGGTCTGTAAGTTGTCGGGTGCCGTCGGCACCTATTCGAACATCGACCCGCGCGTGGAAGCCACGGTCGCTGAGAAGCTCGGACTCGTTGCCGTTCCAGCCACGCAGGTGATCGCGCGTGATCGGCACGCCGAGTATCTGTGGGCGTGTGCCTCGCTGGCCGCGACGTCCGAAATGATCGCGGTCGAATTGCGGCACCTGCAGCGCACCGAAGTTCGTGAAGTCGAAGAGGGATTCAAAGCGGGCCAGAAGGGTTCGTCAGCCATGCCTCACAAGCGCAATCCCATCTCGGCCGAAACCATCAGTGGGCTCGCGCGGGTGTTGCGCGGAAATCTTCAAGCCGCTCTTCAAGACGTCGCGTTGTGGCACGAGCGCGACATCTCGCACAGTTCGGTCGAGCGAATCGTTCTTCCTGACTCGTCGCTCCTCACTCATTACATGGTGCACCGACTCCGCCGTCTTCTCGAAGGCCTGCAGGTTCATGCTGAGCGCATGCGCGAAAACCTCAACGCCACTCGTGGTCTGGTGTTCAGTCAGCCGGTGTTGCTGGCCCTCGTGAAGAGCGGCATGTCTCGGGACGACGCCTATCGAGCGGTTCAAGAAGCGTCGTCGGTGTCGTGGTCGCGAGGCGAACAGTTCCGCTCGGTTCTCGAAGCCGACCCACGACTCAAGCAGGTTCCGGCCTCGGTTCTCGACGAAGCCTTCGACCTGCGACGTTCGCTCGTCCACGTCGACCGAGTTTTCGACCAGTTGCCCGACGCATGAGTACGAACCTGCCTGCTCTCGACCCGGCGCGTGATGCCTTGCGGCAGCACGTTCTCACTCACTCGTTGAAGACGGGCGACTTCACCTTGAAGTCAGGGGCGAAGAGCACGTGGTTCCTCGACACCAAGCAGACCGCGTGTCGTCCCGACGGCATCGTGTTGGTGGCTGATGTCGCCTTGTCGCTGTTGCCCGCTGACGCCACCGCCATCGGTGGACTCACGATGGGAGCCGATCCGGTGGCCTTCGGCATCGCGGCCGTAGCGGCCACGCGGGGTCGCCAACTGCGCAGCTTCAGCGTGCGCAAGGAATCGAAGGATCACGGCGTCACCGGTCGGGTGGCCGGAGCTCTGCAGCCGGGCGATCGCGTGGTGATCACCGAAGACACCGTCACGCGAGGCACGAGCATCATGGAAGCCGTCGACGTGGTGGAAGGTTTCGGCGCGATTCCGGTTCTGATCACGGTGATCGTCGATCGGGGAGGAACCTGCGGAGCGATGGCAGCCGAACGCGGTATTCCGTTCGTGCCCATGCTCACCGCACCCGACCTCGGTTTCGGTTACGGCACCTGATCGTTCGTAGCCGAGTTCACCACCAAGAACGAGACATTCGTACCTGGGTCGTTAGTCCTTCGTACCGAATGACCGTGTTCTCTGTTCGTCATGGGCTCGAGCGTTCGACAATGACCACATGAGCAACGCCTGGTCATCTCACATCAACGCCTCGTCCGACGATTCGCGCCCCGTTCTCGTGGGGTACGACGGATCGACCAACTCGGAGATGGCGGTGTGGTGGGCTGCCGATGTGGCTCGCTCGTCGAAGCGCACGTTGCGCATCTTGACGAGTTACGCCCTGCCCACGATGGTTGCGCTCGGAGTGAGTGCGGGCTACGTGGTCCCGGCGTTGTCGTCGGAGGAAGTGCACGAAATCGACCTGCGTCATCGCACGATGCTCAACGACTTGGCCGATCGGGTTCGCAAGCAGTTCCCCGACCTACCCGTCGACACGTTCCTCGAACAGGGGGCACCCGCCACGGCGATTCTGAAAGCGAGTGACGACGTAGCGATGATCGTGCTCGGAACACGAGGTGTCGGATCAGCCCAAGGTCTGCTCATGGGCTCGGTCAGTTACGCCGTTGTTCACCGCGCCAAGTGCCCGGTGATGCTGGTCCCGGAGTCGAGCAACCGCTCGATTCCCGGCAAGGTGGTGGTGGGAGTCGACGGTTCGAGTCGGTCGACCCAGGCTGCGCAGTGGGCGCTGTCGTTGGCCACGTGCATGCAACGTTCGCTCGAAGTGGTGACCGCATGGCACTACCCGTATCAGGCGATGGTGCCGGAGGCCGGCATGATGATGGGCCCGAACATCGACGAACTGCGACTCGCTTTGCTGCGCGACGCGAAGCAACTCGTCGAACGCGAAAAGCATCGCCTCGAAGGTCCGCACGGAACTTCGATCGACGCCAATGCCGTGGAAGGTTCGGCGGCCGACGTCTTGTCGGAGGAAGCCGGTCCGCAGGACGTGATCGTGGTGTCGTCGAAGAGTCACAGCCTCCTCGCGTCGGTTCTTCTCGGAAGCACCGCGGTCTCACTCGCTCATCGCAGTCGTGGACCAGTGGTGATCGTTCACCCCGCGTGATGTCGGTCGGTGACCTGATGCGAAGTGAGATTCACTGCGTAGCCTGACGAGCGTGTCGATCGCCCGCCTGTTCTCACTCGAGCACCACGGCCCCGACACCTTCGTCGGATCGGGCTACGAGTACCCCTGGGGCGGGCTCTTCGGCGGTCACATCGTCGCGCAGGCGTTGGTCGCGGCTGCCAACACGGTCGACGCCTCGAATCCCGACCATGTGATGGAGGCGCACTCGCTGCGCGCTTACTTCATCCGTCGCGGCGACACGTCCGAACCAGTGCGCTACGAAGTCGATCGCATTCGCAACGGCTCGAGTTTCTGCACTCGTCGCGTCGTTGCTCGCCAGTCGAACGGGGCGATCCTCAACATGGAGGCCAGCTTCCAGATCCGTGAAGATCAACGCGATGTCCAGCCGATCGAGTTCCCGGTTGGTCTCCCGTCGCCTGAGTCGATCGAGAACTCGTCGTGGTCCGAAGGTTTCGACCGCCGCTGGATCGAACCCGGCTCCACTCCGCGCTCGGGCCGCGAAGGTGCCGGTCGAGCCATGTCGTGGTTCCGAGCCACCGAAGATCTCGGTGACGCCACGACGGTCGAGTCACGACTGCTTCATCTGTGTGCTCTGTCGTATCTCAGCGACGATCTGCCCACCGATGCCGTGGTACGCGCGCACCCCGACATCTCCAGGCGTCCTGATGGTCAGCGCAACTTCCAGGGCGCCAGCCTCGATCACTCGATCTGGTTCCACCGACCCGTACGCAGCGATCAATGGCACTTGCACGATTTCACGTGTCACTCCATCGGTAACAGTCGCGGGCTGTCGCTCGGTCACATCTTCAGCCAGGACGGAGTGCTGGTGGCCACCATCGCTCAAGAAGTACTGATCCGCGACCTCACGCCGTTCACGTAGGGCTCGATCGCCGCCGCGAACACCGGCTTCAGCCATTGGGCGTACGCGGTGGTCACGTGATTCGAATCGCGGTACACCAGCAGATTGCCCACGATGACCGGACAGGCCTTCTCGGTGCACAGCCAATTGATGACGTCGAGGTACTGCACGCCGTTTCGCACCGCTGAATCGATCACCGTCTGCTGACGTGATGCGCGGACGGCTTTCTCGCGCGACGCGACGCACGACGACACGTCACGTACCGCCTTCGACAAACACACCGGAACGTCTTGGCCCGGATATGGGGTGTCGGTGACGAGTACGGGCACGACGCCGATCGAGGTGAGTCGAGCGATGAGCGCGTCGTAACCCTTCGACCACACCGAGTCGGCGAACGGTTGCTTGGTGTCGGGATCGAGTAGCCGGTTCGAGGCAGCGACGAACACGAGATCGACGTCTTGTTCGGCCAGAAGAGAGAACACGTTCTCGCGCCAGGGCTGACACGCCGGATACGTGGGCCCCACCAGACTGTTGTACGTGATCTCGTCGATGGGCGGGCACCCCGACTTGCTCAGCGGGAGCAGACGCCAACCGTTGTCATCGGCGATCGATTCGAGAATCGGGAACCATTGCGCCGCGTGACTGTCACCGAACAGGCCAACGGTGAAGTCGGACGACGGATCCCCGTACTCGCACAACTTCGGTTGAGTCGCCCCGAAGTCGACGTGGCAGTCATTGTCGTAGATGATCGGTTTGTCACCGGCCGCTCCCCCGATCGATGGTTCGAGATTGGCCGGAACTTCGTCGGTGTCGACTGCGGCATAAAGAGCGTCGAGTGGTGCAGCCGCGTTGGCGATCGGAGGCGGCGGTCCGTCCGGCACCGGGGCGATGGTGGTCGTGGTGGATTCGGTTGCGCTGGTCGGAACTGTGGTCGAGGTGGTGGCGATGAGCGTTGGTGTTTCGGCCACCACATCGGTGGAGAGTTCGACATCAGCCGAGCGCACGACGAGTCCGGTGCCGACACCTGAAGCGATGAGCACGGCACCGAGCGACAAGGCGAGTACGGGCTTTGCTTGCAGCCGTTCGGAATGGCGAATCGGGTTCTCGACAAACCGATACGACAGCGACGCGCCTACCAACGACACGGCGATGAGACCGACCCGTTCGAGAACGTTGAGCGATCGACCGGCCCAGGCTTCGCCGATGATGAGCGCAGGCCAGTGCCACAAGTAGATGGAGTACGAGCGCGCACCGATCCACTGCAACGCCGGATGCCGCAGCACGATCGACGGACCCCACCGCGAGTCGTCACCACCAGCGAGGGCCGCGGCGGTGCCGAGAACTGGAATGACTGCGAGCCAGCCCGGAAACGCCATGGTCTCGTCGAGCCAGAATGCGGCGAACACGACCGCGGCGATGCCCATCCACGCCAACGCATTGCGAACGTCGCCGGCGATCACGCGGACCCACGGCCAGGCGATGGCGAGCAGTGCTCCGATGCCGAGTTCCCAGGCCCGCGTGTGCAGGCCGAAGAAGGCCCACGGCTGAGATGCTTCGGTCTGCCAGACGCACAACGCGAACGATGCGATGCTGATCGCCGAGATGGTGATGGTGGCGCGGGTTCGCGATCGACCAGCTCGCCACAAGAGAACGAGCAGAAGTGTCGGCCAGATCACGTAGAACTGTTCTTCGACCGACAGCGACCAGAAATGCTGCAGTGGCGACGGAGGGATTCCGGCCTGCAGGTAGTCGGTGTTGCGTCCGGCGAACACCATGTTCGACACGAATCCGGCGGCAGCGATCGAATCCGAACCGAGATTCTTCAGACGAAGTGGTTCGAGCCATACCCACGATGCGGTGGCCGTGAGCACGATCACGAGTGCCGAAGCCGGAAGGAGTCGTCGGGCGCGACGCGCGTAGAAGTTGCCGATGGAGATCGAGCCGGAGTTGTCGTGTTCGCGCAACAGCAAACTGGTGATCAGGAATCCGGAGATGACGAAAAAGACGTCGACGCCGATGAAACCTCCGTCGAGGCCGAGGAAATGGGCGTGGTAGAGAACCACGAGCCCGACGGCGAGTGCGCGCAACCCCTCGATGTCGCGTCTCAACATGCGGTGGTCGAGACCGGCGTCGATCCGGTGACCCCACGCTTTTCAGGCGTGTGCTCTGCCAACTGAGCTACTCGACCGTGTGCTCTCGGCGAACCGATTGCACTGGCGGTCCCGACGGGACTCGAACCCGCGACCTCCGGCTTGACAGGCCGGCGTGAACTCCAACTTCACCACGAGACCAGATTTGGCTGGCACCCCCAACGGGATTCGAACCCGTGCCGCCACCTTGAAAGGGTGGTGTCCTAGGCCACTAGACGATGGGGGCTAGGTACTTGTCCTGCTGAGAGGATTGCCAGCCTAGCGGAGGGTCACCACCGCCACACCGGGCGATTGTTTCGCAGGTCAGCGGGTCATGAGCGCGTTCACCGCACTGTCGACCAGCCACGAGAGGTACTGGTAGAGCGCGAAGTCGGGGCTCTGAGGATCGTCGGGCTCGTCGGCATCGTCGGCCACACCGAGCAGAGTGCCGAGGATCAGCCGCACCGCGTTGAGACAGGAGGCGAAGGCTTCCAACTCGGCCGTCGACATGGCGCGACCGTCGGTGGTGGCGAGGAATTCGTCGACCATCGAGATGGAACTCAGTCGGCTGGCCACGAGTTCTTCGCGCATCAATCGTTGATACTCCGAGTCGAGAACTTCGTCGTCGGTGTACGCGGGCGGGAAGAGTCTCCGCATCTTGGCGTCGTCGTTCGATCCGGTGGTGATCAGCTCGCGCACCTCACCGATGAGGCGGCGCAACAAGTGACGCTGATCGTCGTCGAGATTGAGGACGAAGCCCGATGACGTTCGGTACACGGGTTCACGTCGGCGCCGAATCATGACGACGAACCCTTTCCGCTCGAGCCGTCCTTCTGCATGGTGGCCCACAGACCGTGTTCGTGCAGGCGGAACACGTCCATCTCGGCCTTCTCGCGCGAGCCGCTACTCACGACGGCTTTGCCTTTGTGATGAACGTCGAGCATGAGTTCGGTGGCCTTCTGCAGGCTGTAGCCGAACAACTTCTGAAGCACGTAGGTGACGTAGCTCATGAGATTGATCGGGTCGTTCCAGACCAGGACCACCCACGGATTGTCGGGCGCAACGGTTTGGTCGTCGCGCACATCGGTTTTCTCGATCGTGGAGGGTGCTGCGGCGACCAGAGTCACGCACTCGATGTCCACAGTTCCATTGTCGCGGTTGGCCAGGGGTTTCGCACCCCCGTACCATCACGGTGATGGCAACGCGCCCCCTCGTCCCGTCCCGGTTGGCTCCGGGTGGCGTGTCAGCCCACGGTCCGCGTCGCGCGCCGCGCTCGGTTGTGGGCGGCTATGTCGCACTCACCAAGCCACGCATCATCGAACTTCTCCTCATTACGACCGTGCCCACCATGGTGCTGGCCGAGCAGGGTTGGCCCGAGTGGAGCCTCCTCTTCATCACGCTGCTGGGTGGGAGCCTGGCCGCGGGCGGCGCCAACGCCATCAATATGGTCGTCGACCGCGACATCGACCAGTTGATGGAACGGACCCGGAACCGACCCTTGGTCACGGGTCTCATCGCCCCGCGGTCGGCCCTGATCTTCGCCCTGGCTCTCGAAGCCCTGGCTTTCGCCGTGTTGTGGGCCGGAGCCAACCTGCTCTCGGCCGTCCTGGCCTTGTCGGCCACCTTGTTCTACGTCTTCATCTACACCTTGTGGCTCAAGCGCACCAGCCGCCAGAACATCGTGATCGGCGGGGCGGCCGGGGCCGTCCCCGTTTTGGTGGGCTGGGCGGCGGTCCGGAATTCCCTCGATTGGGAGCCATTTGTCCTGTTCACAGCCATTTTCCTGTGGACCCCGCCCCACTTTTGGGCCCTGGCGATCCGCCACGCCGACGACTACCGGGCCGCCAACGTGCCCATGCTCCCGACGGTTTCCTCGATGGCCACCACGGTCCGTCACATGTTCACATACACGGTCGTTCTGACCGCCAGCACCCTCGTCCTGGCCCCGGTGGCCGACCTCGGACCTCTCTATTGGGTCTCCGCCTTGGTCCTCGGCCTCGGATTCATGCTCGGCACCATCGACCTCGGCCGGAACCCGACCCCGGCGCGATCGATGCGACTCTTCGCGTTCTCGATCTCCTATGTGACGGTTCTCTTCGTCGCGATGGCGGCCGATGTCCTCATTCGTCACGGGGTGTGACTCTCGCTTCTTTGCCCTGGCAGATGGGGTCGTGATTTCGGTCTGACCTGGGGCGAATGGGTAATCTCGGTGTTCGGATTTCCTTGTCCACCCCTGTCACCCCGGGAAGCCTCGGCCTCCCTCTGTGCGCGAGAAGCGAGCCATCTCGAATGACATCCACCGAGACCCACCACGCGGCTGGAGCAGCGTCGTCGACTGACGCGCCTGCCATCGCCACGTGGCTCACCACCGCCGATCACAAGCAGGTCGGTCGCCTCTTCATCGGCACCGGACTTCTCGGCCTGCTCGGCGGACTCGTTCTCGCCGTGCTCGTCGCGTTCGAACGAATCGATGCCGAGGGCTTTCAACTCCTCGACTCCGGCTCGGCCACGCAGGTGTTGTCAGCGGCGCGACTCCTTCTCACGTTCGGTGCGGTTGCACCCCTCGTGATGGGTTTGGCCGTGGCCATCGTTCCGTTGCAGTTGGGCTCGCGTTCCATCGCGTTCCCTCGGGTCGCAGCCGGCGGTTTCTGGATGTGGCTGACCGGTCTCACCCTCTCGGTGGCCGCCATCATCGGTAACGGTGGCCCGTCGGGTGGCGAATCCGAAATGGTCGATCTGTATCTCGCCGCCTCAGTGGTGATGGTTCTCGGCCTGGCCATGGCGGCACTGTCCATCGCGGTCACCGGTCTCACGTCGCGCACTCCCGGCATGGGACTGCTGCGCGCACCGTTCTTCTCGTGGTCGTCGTTCGTCGGATCGATCGCCCTGCTCATGAGCTTGCCGGTGTTCATCGGAACGTCGGTGTATCTGTACGTCGATCACCGGTACGCACGCGCGGCGTTCGGTGGCAACTTCGGAGTCAACAACTGGGTCGGTTGGGCCATCTCGCAGCCGTTCACCTACGTGCTGGCCATTCCGGTTCTGGGTTTCGTGCTCGATGCGGTTCCCGTCCTCGGACGCACACGGTTGGTCCAGCGCCCGGCCGCCAACGTCGCGGTCGGTCTGGTGTCGGTGGCGATCTTCGCGTCGCTCACGCACCGTGCGGTCACGTTGCCCTGGGAAGGCGATGGTTTCTTCTCGGGTCTCGGCACCAAGATCGCCGATCTTCTGCCGTTCGGACTCGTCAACGTGATTCCGCTGCTCGGTCTGCTCGGCGTGCTCGGCCTCACCATGCTCACGCTCAAGAGCGCCAAGCCCATGTTGGCGGCTCCGCTTCCGTTCGCAGTACTCGGCCTGCTCATGATTCTTCTCGGCGCCGCGTCGCACCTTCTCTACACCGTCGAAGATGCCGCACTCGGCGGCACCATCTTCGAGGCAGGCTCGTACGTGGCGGTCACGTTCGGAACCGTGCTCCTCGCCTTCGGTGGCCTCACCTACTGGGGCCCGAAGTTGTGGGGCCGTCGCATTCCCGACAAGGCCGCGCTTCCGCTCGCCTTGCTCGGATTCGTGGCAACTGCACTCGGCTCGCTTCCGTACATGGTGGCTGGGTTCGCCGATCAGCCCGCGGGTGTCGTCGACGGTTTCGCGTACAGCGGCCCACAAGAACTCTGGAACGTCGTCACCACCGGAGCGTTCGCACTCATGTTGCTCGTGAGTCTGGCGTTCGTCGGTCTGGCCGTGCGCAGTTTCACGGCCGGCGAACCCGCTGGTGACGACCCGTGGGATGGCACCACTCTCGAGTGGGCGACATCGTCGCCGCCGCCCGCCGACAACTTCTCCGATCTGATCGTGGTCGGTTCGGAGTATCCGCTCGCAGACATCAAGAACCAAGGGAAGGTTGGCTGATGCTCACGCTGCCCCCCGCACCTCAGCCGGCCCCGAAGCGCCAAGTCTTCGTCGGCACGGCGTTGGTCTCGGCTGCCGCAACGATGTTGGTCGGTGGAATGCTCGCCATCTGGGCGCAGTTCCGCGCCGATGCGCCGTTCCGCGAATCGCCGCGCCGCGGCCCCATCAAGGACTGGATGCCCAAGGACATCGTCGTCCCGGAAGTGGCCGCCAACATGATGCTCATCGCGTTCTTCGTGGTGTGCGTCATGGCGCAGTGGGCCGTGTGGTCGGCCAAGCGCAACGACCGACAGCACGCAGGGATGGCCCTCGGCATGACGCTGCTCATGGGTCTCGCCACGCTCAATGCTCAACTCTTCATCTGGTCGCAGATGGGTGTCGACGTTCGCGGTGGCGCCTTCAACTCGATGTTCTATGCGATCACCGGCGTGATGACCTTCTTGGTGATCGCCGGGCTCGTGTACACGGCGGTTGCCACGTTCCGCTACCTCGGTCGCGGCAACTCCGACGTGCCGACTCTGTCGGCACATGCCCTCTATTGGTACTTCCTCACGGCGGCGTTCACTGCCGTGTGGTTCGTGGTGTACGTGCAGAAGTGACGAGGCGACATGATGATCACCACTAGTTCCAAACTTCTCTACGGACTCGGTGCGGGCTCGCTCGCGGCCGCGTTCGTCTGGTTCGTCGCCAACGAGGGTCAGCAACTCGGCTCGGTGATGTTCGCGTTCCTCGCGGTGGCGTTCATCTTCATGGGTGCCATCGCCTCGTACACCCGTGACGGTCACGTTCTGTCCACCGACACGTCGGCTCATGGTTCGTCGGCAGCCGCTCAGAAGTCGGTCGGCCGCAGCCTGTGGCCGTTCGGCACCGCGGTGTCGTCCGGTGTCACCGTGGTGGGCCTCATCAGTTCACCCGGCATCTTCAAGGTGGGTGTGGCACTGCTCATCGCCATGTTGGCCGAGTGGATGGTCAGCAACTGGGCCGAGCGTGCGTCAGCGAGTAACGAGTACAACACCAAGGTTCGCGAGTACATCGTTCACCCGCTCGAATTGCCGATCGCGGGTGCCTTGCTTCTCGCGGTGATCGTGCTGTCGATGTCTCGTGTCTTCCTCGCGCTCGAGAAGTCGACTGGTGCCATCGTGTTCGCGGCCGCTGGTGCCGTCATCCTGTTCGTCGGGGCCGTGGTCGCACTTCGCCGTGAAGCCAATCGCCGTGTTGTTGGTGCGATTCTGGGTGTGGTCTTGGTGGCTCTGGCCGGCACGGGTGTGGCCACCGCCCTCGACGGTGAGCGCGAACAGCTCACCGAAGCTGCCGAAGAGGATCACTTCGCGCACCGTGGCTGCACCGAGGAGAAGGAGTACTCCGACAAGAAGGCCTCACGAGCCGTGTCGATGAAGAGCAGCATCCTCGCCAACGTCATCCTCACTGAGGACGGACAGCTCTACGCCGAAGCCACCGGATATCCGGGTGCTCAGTCCGCAATCTCCATCCAGCGTTCCAACCCGTCCAC
>VERK01000262.1 GCA_018882725.1 Actinomycetota bacterium
GTCGTCGACCACGATGATCTCGTAGTCGGCGATTTCTCCCGAGGCGAGCAATGCGTTACCCGCCTCGCGCGCAGCGTCGAGGGTGCGTCCGATGTACTCCTCTTCGTTCCACATCGGGAAAAAAAGGGACAACTTCTTGAAATGGGGTCCGCTGCCCGAGGAGTCAGTCACCACAACGGCAAGTTATCGGCGCACGCCGACCACCTTTGTCTCGATTTCAGTAAGTTGGCCGCATGGCTCGAAGCCGTTTGACGATCGGCTGGGCGCGCACCGTTGCGGCCGGATGGGCCCTCATGGCCATCTGCCTGGCGTGCGTCGGAGCATCGTCTCAGATCATCGGTCGCCCCACGTGGTGGGCCGACGACGAGCGTTGGTCAACGGTCCTCGTGTCCATCTTCGTCGTGCTCGTTTTCGGCGCCGCGACCGCCGTTGCGGTGTGGGCCCTCTTCCGACGTCCCTTTACGCCGTTGATCTCGACCACGGGAGCAGTTCTTCTCGGGGCGAGCGCGCTCGTCGACATCGATACGTCGCCGGGGTCGGCGGTCGTGACCGGCGCACTTGCCGCTTCGGCTCTGTTGCTCTCGATCGGCTCGTTCTCCGGAATCGAGCGCCCCGACACGAGTTCGACGTCAGTCGTCGGCGACTGAGCGCGCGAGTTCCTCCACCACGTCACGCTGTGATCCGACTTCGGGGCCAGCGCCCGGGCGATGGCGACGCACGTGCTCGAGCGCATCCTCGAGAGTCATGCCGGCCAGGACGCACACGGCAACGGCCAGAGTTCCGGCCCGACCCATGCCCGCTGCGCAGTGAGCGACCACGACCTCACCGCCGCTTACTCGTGACCACACGTTGCCGTACAACTCCCTCACCGCCGACAGATCGGGCGATGAGAGGTCGTGGATCGGAAACCACGTCGAGTTCTCTTTCGAGTCGAGCCATCGCACGTACTCGGGATACCGCTCGGCGATCTCGTAGCGCTCGACCAGACACACGACATGTGCGCGACGAGTCGACGCACCGATCCGCTCGATGAGGCCGGGCCGATCGGGTGCGATCGCATGTTTGCCGCAGATCCAGAGTTCGCCCGCCGCCGAGAGCGGTATGCGATGCACTCCCCCGTCCAGGTTCACGAATCGCGACGCTAGCCAGGCCAAACCGCTTCATCGGAGAGATGACGACCGATAGCGTCACTGCCATGTCGTCATCGTCGAGTTCGTCGAACACCTCGGGGAGTCCGCGCTCACAGCGCGTCCTCACGTCCCTCCCGGTGGGCGAACGCGTGGGCATCGCCTTCTCCGGCGGGCTCGACACCTCGGCCGCCGTGGCCTGGATGCGTTCGAAGGGTGCCGTGCCCTACGCGTACACCGCCGATCTCGGACAGCCCGACGAGCCCGACTTGAGCGGTGTCCCCGGGCGAGCCAAGCAGTACGGCGCCGAGGAGGCCCGTCTCGTCGACTGTCGCGCCGAGTTGGTGCGCGAAGGCCTCATGGCACTTCAGTGCGGTGCCTTCCACATCACCACCGCCGGCAAGACCTACTTCAACACCACACCGCTCGGCCGAGCCGTGACCGGCACCCTGCTCGTGCGCGCCATGCAGTCTGATGGCGTCGACATCTGGGGTGACGGCTCCACCTACAAGGGCAACGACATCGAGCGGTTCTACCGATACGGGTTGCTCGTCAATCCCAATCTGCGCATCTACAAGCCCTGGCTCGACCCCACGTTCGTGTCCGAACTCGGCGGCCGCTCGGAGATGAGCGAGTTCTTGCAATCGCGCAACCTTCCCTATCGCGACAGCAAGGAAAAGGCTTACAGCACCGATGCCAACATCTGGGGCGCGACGCACGAAGCAAAGTTGCTCGAAGAACTGTCCACGTCGATGGACATCGTCGAACCCATCATGGGCGTGGCTCACTGGAACGACTCGGTGGCGATCGCACCCGAAGTCGTGTCGGTCCGCTTCCACGAAGGTTGGCCGGTCGCCATCAACGGCAAGGAGTTTGCCGATCAGGTCGCCCTCGTGAACGAAGCCAACACCATCGGCGGGCGCCACGGACTCGGCATGAGCGATCAGATCGAGAACCGCATCATCGAGGCCAAGAGCCGTGGCATCTACGAATCTCCCGGACTTGCACTTCTGCACATCGCCTACGAACGCCTCGTGACCGCCATTCACAACGAAGGCACCGTGGAGAACTATCGGACCATGGGACGTCGGCTCGGTCGCTTGCTGTACGAGGGTCGTTGGTTCGACCCGCAGAGCCTCATGCTGCGCGAGCCGATCATGCGTTGGGTCGGTTCGGCCGTCACCGGCGAAGTCACGGTGCGTCTGCGTCGGGGCGACGATTACACGATCCTCGACACGACCGGCCCTCATCTCACCTACGCGCCCGACCGCCTGAGCATGGAACGCGTCGAGGACCAGGCGTTCGGTCCGCTCGACCGCATCGGTCAGCTCACCATGCGCAATCTCGACATCGAGGACAGCCGCGAGAAGTTGAACGTGTACCGCTCGGCCGGAACGCTCGGACCCGGCTCGTCCGGCCTGCTCGAACTCGAGTAGTCAGCGCGCCTGGAGGCGCTCGACCAGTCCGGCGATGAGCAACGCGCGGGTGGGCATCACGTCGACATCGATCCACTCGTGATCGGCGTGTGCTCCTCCGCCCACCGCTCCGAGCCCGTCGAGTGT
>VERK01000050.1 GCA_018882725.1 Actinomycetota bacterium
GGCCCGTGCTGTGATCGATCTCCTCCCTGGTGAGGACGTCGTCTACATCGGTGACACCGGTCGTTACCCCTTCGGTGACAAGCCCATCGACGACGTTCGCCGCTATGCCCGTGAACTGGCCTGGAGCCTGGTGGTCGACCACAACTGCAAGGCCGTGGTGGTGGCCTGCAACACCGCCGCCGCTGCGCTGCCCATCCACGAACTCGAGGCCGAATTGGCCGCGGCCGGCCACTCGATCCCGGTCATCGGAGTCATCGAGCCCGGCGCGCACGCACTCGTGCGCGCCACGCGAACCGGCTCGATCGGTGTGATCGGAACCATCGGCACCATCAACACCGGCGCGTACGACCGTGCGGTGTCACGCGCGGCTTACGGGGCCACGGTGCAACTCACGAGCGCCGCCTGTCCGGGTTTCGTCGAGTTCGTCGAGCGCGGTCGCACCACCGGCCCCGAAGTCACGTTGCTCGCCGAGCGCCTGCTCGCACCGATTCGCGAGGCCAAAGTCGACGCGTTGTTGCTCGGCTGCACTCACTATCCGTTCTTGGCGCGCACCATTTCCGAAGTGCTCGGCGACGACGTGATGCTCGTGTCGTCGGCCGACGAAACAGCCTTCGCTCTGCGCGAGTTGCTGCTCGAACGAGGATTGCTGCAGTCCGAAAACCGAAACGGCAGTTCGCGCTTCTTGTCGAGCGGCGACGTGAACTGGTTCGAAACACTCGGTCGTCGTTTGCTCGGCCCCGAACTCGAAGCAGTCGAACTCTGGAACGGACCGACCCGGGAGATCTAATGAACACACGCAACCATGCACCGCGCCACGACGGACGCCAGCCCGACGAACTGCGCCCCATTTCGTTCGAACGTGATTTCACCGAGATGGCCTCGGGCTCGGTGCTCGTGTCCTTCGGCCGCACGCGTGTGTTGTGCACGGCGAGTATCGACGAAGACGTCCCGCGTTGGATGAAGGGGAGCGGCAAGGGTTGGGTCACCGCCGAGTACTCGATGTTGCCCGGCTCGTCGCCCGAGCGTGTCGACCGCGAAGCGGCCAAGGGCAAGCAGAGCGGTCGTACGGTGGAGATCCAGCGCTTGATCGGTCGGAGTCTGCGCGCCGCGTGTGACATGACGTTGTTGGGTGAGCGCCAAGTGGTGGTCGACTGCGATGTACTGCAGGCCGACGGCGGAACCCGCACCGCCAGCATCTGCGGCGGATTCCTCGCGTTACACGACGCGCTGGCGCGTCTGGTTCAGAGTCGCCTCATCGCCGAGCATCCTCTGCACTCGTTGTGTGCGGCCGTGAGCGTGGGCATCGTGAACGGTGCACCAGTGATCGACCTTCCCTACGTGGAAGACAGCGGCGCCGAAGTCGACATGAACGTCGTGATGTTGCGCGGTAAGCCCGGCACCAAACATGCCGGTGTGAGTCGCTTCGTCGAAGTGCAGGGCACCGCCGAGGGTATGGCCTTCACGCGCGGTGAGCTCGACACGTTGCTCGGCCTGGCCGAGAACGGACTCGCGGAAGTGTTCGAGTTGCAGACCGAGATGATCTCGGTCGATCCGCCGCGCCGGTCTTGACCGACTTGGCTATCCGCCCATGACGCCGCGTCTCGTGTGCGCGTCGGCCAATCCCGACAAGGTTGCCGAGATCCAGCGCCTGTTGGCGGGGTCGGTCGAACTAGTCGCACGCCCAGCCGATGTTCCCGATGTCGAGGAGAATGCCGACACCCTCGTCGGAAACGCTCGCCTCAAGGCGCAGGCGATTTGTGCGGCCACCGGTTGCGCGGCGGTCGCCGACGACACCGGTTTGTTCGTGGACGCCTTGCCCGGCGAACTCGGAGTGCATACCGCTCGCTACGCGAGCGATCGACCCGAACACGCGACCGACCCGTACGGAGCCAATCGACGCAAGATCCTCGAGCGGCTCCACCAGGTCGGTGCTCACGCCGAGTCGGAACGGCGAGCGCACTTCCTCACCGTCGTGATGGTGGTGTGGCCCGATGGTCGCGAACTCGTCGCCGAAGGTCGGTGCGAGGGAATCATCGCGATCAGTGAGCGCGGTCGACGCGGTTTCGGCTTCGATCCGTTGTTCGTTCCGGCCGACGGTGACGGTCGCACGTTCGCTGAGATGACCGACGACGAGAAGAACGCCCTGTCGCATCGGGGTCGCGCGTTCGTCAACTTGGTGACGGCGCTCGGCTGATCACCAGCCGCGTAAGTCGACCGGCCAGACCTCGATCACTTGGGCGTCGGAACCCGCGCGAACGTCGTCGACCACGTGCATCGCTGTGTGCATGGCCACGGTCGGGTCGACGTGAGCCGGACGCACGTACACGCGATCACCGACACTCGGAACGGGCGCGCCGTCGTTGGTCGAGAACGTGGTGTGCTCGTCGCTGCAGAACCACACCGACGTACCGTCGATCGTCGGGTTGCCGTGGTCCATGCCGAGCGACTTGAGGCCGATGTCGACGACCGCCCACGACGGTGAACCGTCACCCGCTCCCATCGTGCGAGAAATCACCGTTCCGACCACGAACACGGCCTGCTCGAACGGAAGAGACAGCGCTCCGTAGTGCGTGTCCATGAGGGCGTAACTCCCGGCCTGGACCTCGTTCACCTGTCGGAGAATCGGATGCTGGGCGTCGTAGAGATCGAACGTTCCGGTTCCGCCGGCCGACACGATCGACGCATCGTCGCCCACGGCTCGTCGCACGGCGTGAGCGCACTCGACCAAGGTGGTCATCGATGCGAGAACTTTGGCCCGCTGATCGTCGCGGTCCTTCACCGCCATGAGATGGCCTTCGTACCCCATGACTCCACGAACCACGAGTCCGGCATCGGCGGCTCGGGACGCGAGATCGGCGACGCGATCGGGCGCGATACCGCAGCGCGGGAGTCCGACGTTCACGTCGACGAGTACGTGCCGAATGCCGGCACTGCGTGCCGCCTCGAGCGTCTCGATCGAATCGATGGCAACGGTGACCAAGGCTCCGGTCGCGCTCTCGGCTCGCGCCATGGCGGCCAGGCGAATCGGGTCGACGGTCTCGTTGGCGAGGAGCAGATCGGTGCCCACGCCGGCCTCGGCCATGCCCACTACTTCGCGCGGTGTGGCGCAGGTGAACGTGGAGTGACCTCGTGTCACCTGGTGAGCGGCGAGCGAGGTGCTCTTGTGGGCTTTCACGTGCGGACGCAACGTCGCGCCGGGACGGACGGCAGCCATCGTCGACAGGTTGCGTTCGAACGCCCCACGGTCGACCACGAGGGCCGGTGTCGGCAGGTCGCCGACTCGTCGTACGGATTCCGTCACGAGGCGAGTCTTCCAGAGCGGTTGTTCGGGGAGTGGTCGATCTGACTCGTGACGATCTGGGAGTGGGTCGTGAATCCGAGCGCTCGATACAGACGCGAGGCGCCACTCGGATTGTCGGCGTCGACTCCGATGGCGGCGTGGCTCAGACCGTCGGCCGAGTAGCGACGTAACGCTTCGCCGATGAGAGCCGAAGCGAGTCCGCGTCCGCGCCATTCGGGAAGAGTGCCGAGTTTGTCGACCCAGGCTTGCGAGTAGCCCAGCAGTTCGTCATCGGCCGGGTACCGCTTCGACAGGAGGAACGCGACGATGCGTCCGCTCGCCGCATCACGTGCGATCAAAGACAGATCGAGACGACTCCCGAATCCGGTGGCCAATTCGGCCCACCCCTCGACAGACGTGGGTGTCGACCCCCAGTGATCGGCGAACGAGGTGTTCTTGACGATCCGGATCTCGTCGAGCAACGGGTCGTCGAGGGGCCACGGCTCGATCGTCACGGGACGACCGCCAAGTGAGGAAGCCGACGGAAGGTCGCCGAGATCGGTGAGCGGTCGCACGAGGTCGTCGAACCAACGCACCGGTGTGAAGCCGAACGACGCGGCCAGACGGCGGGTCGCCTCGTCATCGACGTGATGGTCGATTCGGATGTAGCGAGGAATGGAGTTCGAACTCGTGTCGAGCCGCTCGCGGGCATGCGACGACGACCAGGTGAGGAGTTGGCGGCCGATGCCGAGACCGCGTCGATCGACGTCGACTCCACCTTCCACGTAACACCGTTCCTCGGACACGTCGCTCGGAAGGTGAATCGTCCAGGCATAGCCGACGATTCGCCCCGTTTCGTCGACCGCGACCCGCGTGTCGCGTTCTCGGTTCGTGAGCGACGAGTCGATCTCTTCGCCGAGTTCGTCGGCTTGCATGTTGATGCGAATTCCGGCTGCTTGATACCGACGGTTCACGACGGCCACGAGTTCGGGTAAGTCGTCGGATCGAATCGGGCGCAGAGAAATGGTCATGTGACAGGGAACCGAGAGGTGAGTCGAGAGGTGAGTCGAGAGGCGAACGGTGCGGGCGGAGGGACTTGAACCCACACCCCTTTCGGGACAGGAACCTAAATCCTGCGCGTCTGCCAGTTTCGCCACGCCCGCGTCCGGGTCGCCCCAGATCTCGAATGCTACGGTCCGGCCGCATGATCCGAGTGAGCGTCTACTACCCGTCCGGCGAAGGTTCGACTTTCGACCATGACTACTACCGAACCACGCATGTTCCCTTGGCCGCCAAGGCCTGGAACCCCACCAGCACCACCGTCGACAAAGGAATCGACGGTCCGTACGTGGCCGCCGTGCACATGACGTTCGATTCGATGGAAGCGTTCCAAGCCGGGGTGAGCTCGCCGCTCACCGGCGAAGTGATGGCCGATGTGGCCAACTACACCAACATCACGCCCGTGATGCAGGTGGCCGAAGTCGTCGCTCACTGAGGTTTTCCGGCTCCGAACCCAAGAGACCCCCGATAGTTCAGTGCGGGTTGGTCATTCGTTTGACAAACTGTTAAGCGTGACCGTCGTCGACACCCAGCAGACCATCCAGGACGCCCTCGAGAACCAGTTCGGTCTGGCCGATCGGGTGGTGGACGCGCAGGCCCTGGCCAACAGCGTCACCCGTTTCCGCCAGCAGGGCATCGTGCTGCCCACGTTCGCGCAGTTGGCCGACCCGTCCACGGTCGATCCGGCGTTGGTCGGTGACGCC
Organism: Actinomycetota bacterium; assembly: GCA_018882725.1. Classification (GTDB taxonomy): domain Bacteria; phylum Actinomycetota; class Acidimicrobiia; order Acidimicrobiales; family Ilumatobacteraceae; genus Casp-actino8. The sequence continues at coordinate 5,044 of VERK01000050.1, forward strand.
GATCCGCAGGGTCCCGATGCGCGCAATTTGTGGCGTGTTCATTGGTACAACGACCTCGCTGGCCGTCGGGTCTCGGTTCCCGAGCACGTGGTGCTGCCCCCCGAACTCACCGGCGTCCCGAACCCCATCATCGTGGTGTTCGGCGACCGGTTCCCGATGATCACGGCGCACAAGGTGTTGGCCGCGTACTCGTGTCTGGCCCCGCGGGTGGTCACCGGTCAGTTCGATCCCACTCGTCACCGTGCCATCTGGCCGTCCACCGGCAACTACGCGCGCGGTGGCGTGGCCATCAGTCGCATCATGGGGTGTCGTGGCGTGGCCATTCTTCCGGCCGGCATGAGCCAGGAACGTTTCGATTGGCTCGATCGGTGGTGCGCCAATCCGAAAGAAGACGTCATCCGCACGGTCGGTACCGAGAGCAACGTCAAGGAGATCTACGACGCGTGCAACGAACTCGACAAGAACCCCGACAACTTCATCTTCAACCAGTTCTGCGAGTTCGCCAATCACCTCGGTCACTACGAGGTCACTGGTCGAGCGTTCGGCCACGTGTTCGAAACGGTGCGCGAGCAGATGAAGAAGTCGGGTCGCGATCTGAAGTTGGCGGCGTTCACCTCGGCCACCGGTTCGGCCGGAACGATCGCGGCCGGCGACCGTCTGAAGCACGACTACGGCACCAAGATCGTCTCGGTCGAGGCACTCGAGTGCCCCACCATGCTCGAGAACGGCTTCGGCGAGCACAACATCCAGGGCATCGGCGACAAGCACATTCCGCTCATCCATAACGTGATGAACACCGATGTGGTGTGTGCGATCTCCGACCACGCGACCGACGAACTCGACGTTCTCTTCAACACCAAGGCCGGTCGTGAGTACCTCGCCGACAAGAAGGGACTGTCGGCACAGCTGATCGACGCGCTCGAGCACTTCGGCTTCTCGGCCATCTGCAACACCTTGGCGGCCATCAAGACGTCGAAACTCCTCGACCTCGGCCCGGACGACGCTGTCATCACCGTGGCCACCGACGGTGGGGCGCTGTACCCGAGTTCGCGCAAGACCACCATCGCCACTCGCTTCAACGGTGAGATGACCGCCACCGACGCAGCCGAGGTGTACGGACGCCACTTGGGTCACATCACCACCGAAGACATGATCGACTGCACGCAGCGCGACCGCAATCGAATCTTCAACCTCGGCTACTACACCTGGGTCGAACAGCAGGGAACTCCGTTCGAGTTGTTCGAGGCCCGCCGCGATCTCGGCTTCTGGCGTGGGTTGCAGCGTTACGTCCCGTTGTGGGACGAGATGATCCGCGACTTCAACGCGCGCGTCGCCGCTGGCTGAACATGCTGCGCTGCGCGGCCTGTTCGCGCTCGCTGGACGCGGGCCAACCGCTTCCTTGGCGTTGTCCGGGGGAATCAGGCGACCGCCATCACATCTTGCTGATCCACCGCGACGAGCCGACCGTGAGTGCCGCGACCAACTCGGCCATCGCATCCGACGCCAACCCGTTCGTTCGTTTCGCGCCGCGGCTGGCGTGGTGGGACTTCGTGCACGCGCACGGTTGGAGCGACGAGCAGTCGATCGACGCGATTCGCCTCCTCGACGACCGTGTCGCGGCCGTGGCCGGAACGGGTTTTCGAATCACACCGCTCGTGGCGTCGCCGACTCTGGGCGATGCGGTGGGGCTCGACGGACGCGTGTTCGTCAAGAACGAAACCGGCAACGTGGCCGGTTCGCACAAGGCTCGCCATCTCTTCTCGATCCTGCTGCATCTCGTGGCCGCCGAAGAGTTGGGCCTGACTCCATGGACTCGGCGCGACGATCGGCCGGCGTTGGCGATTTCGTCGTGTGGTAACGCGGCCATTGCTGCGTCCACCTTGGCCGCCGCCGCTCAGTGGCCGATCGACGTGTTCATTCCCGAATGGGCCGGTGGTGTGGTGGTCGACATCCTCGATTCACTCGGCGCGCGCGTGAATCGCTGTCCGCGCCGTGCCGACGATCCACCGGGCGATCCGACGGTGCATCGATTCCGTGAAGCGGTGGCACAGGGCGCGATCCCGTTCAGCGTCCAAGGCCCGGAGAACGCGTTGTGCCTCGACGGTGGGCGCACCATCGGTTGGGAATCGGCCGAGCAATTGCGCGCGGTCGGCGTGTCGTCGCTCAGCGCGGTGTACGCGCAGGTGGGTGGCGGTGCGTTCGCGGCGTCGTTGTCGCGCGGTCTCTCCGAAGGCGGTGTACCGGCACCGTTGGTGGCCGTTCAGACGGCCGGTTGCGCACCGTTGGCCCGCGCGTGGGAGATCGCACACGATTCCACGCAGGCCTGGGCGTCCGACTGGACGCGCTTCATGTGGCCGTGGGAGCACGAACCCACGTCGTTGGCCGACGGAATTCTCGACGACGAGACCTACGACTGGGTCGCCGACTTCGCGCAGCTCGAAGCGAGTGGCGGGCGAGTGGTGGTCGCCCCCGAAGACGACGTGGTGCTGGCGGCCTCGTTGGCTCCGCAAGCTTCCGGCATCTCGGCCAGCCCCACGGGCACGGCTGGTGTGGCCGGACTCATCACCGAAGCGCGCGCTGGACTCGTTCGCGGCGACGTAATGGTGGTTCTGTCCGGCGTCAGGCGCTGACTTCTTCGAGAATTCCGGTTTCGACGTCGTACACGAATCCGCGAATGAAGTCCTTGTGTCGGATGAACGGATTGAGTCGAAGGCGAACCATGCTCTGGCCGACATCGGTGTACGGATCGCGGAACGATTCGACCGACCACCACGGCTTGACGCCGACTTCGGCTTCGATCTCGTGCTTGAAGTCGTCTTCGTTCACCTGCTGCAGACCGCAGTTGGTGTGATGGATGAGAATGATCTCGCGCGTGTTGAGGAATCGCTGCGACAGAACGAGCGAGCGGATGACGTCATCCGTCACCACGCCGCCGGCATTGCGGATGATGTGCGCGTCACCGTGATCGAGGCCGAGGATCTGGAACATGTCCATGCGGCTGTCCATGCACGCCACCACGGCGAGCTGACGGCGGGGGGCGAGGGCCAGGCCGGCGTCGGGGAAGTCTTCGGCGAAGACCCGGTTGTTGGCGAGCAATTCGTCGGCGTTGGGCCGAAACGATGCGTCGCTGTTCACCTCCTGATTATGGCGTTTGGAGGACTAGCCTGCGAACCATGACGACACCGATCTTCAACCTCGAGGCGGGCGACGCCGGTCGCGCCGACATCTTCACCCGTCTGCTGAAGAACCGAGTCGTCATGCTCGGCACCGACGTCAACGACGACATCGCCAACCAGATCTGTGCTCAGCTCCTGTATCTCGAGGGCGAAGACGCCGACGCCGACATCTGGCTGTACATCAACAGCCCCGGTGGCTCGGTCACCGCGGGAATGGCCATCTATGACACCATGCAATTCGTTTCCTGTGACGTGGCCACGGTGTGCATGGGTCTGGCCGCGAGCATGGGACAGTTCCTTCTCACCGCCGGAGCCGCGGGTAAGCGCTACACGCTGCCCAATGCGCGCATCATGATGCACCAGCCGCTCGCGGGTTTGCGCGGTCAAGCCGCCGACATCGCCATTCAGGTCGAGCAGATCACCTTCACCAAGCGCCGCATGGCCGAACTCACCGCGTTCCACTCGGGTCAGCAGCTCGAGAAGATCCAGGCCGACGCCGAACGCGATCGCTGGTTCACCGCCGAAGAGGCCAAGGCCTACGGGTTGGTCGACAAGGTCATCTTGAAGCGCGGCGAGATCGTCTGATCAGGGTGCGGGCGTGGCCGGCGGAATCGTGACCGGCACGCTTCCTTCCACACCAACCACATCGGGCATCGCCACTCCGCACGTCGTCTCCACCCAGATCGCCACGTCGCGCGCCGAACGTTCGGCCTTGTAGGCGGCATCGGCCACGTCCTGGCGTGAGCGCGGGTCGCTCGGGTCGACATCGGACGCCATCTTCATCAGCTCGGTGATGGTGCGCCATTCGTCTTCGATGGTCAACGGCGTGATGCGGTCGAGCTTCTCGTAGCGGTCGACCAGATCGTCGATGTCGCCGGGTTCGACGAACGGACCTTCGAGGAACGGAATTTGCCGGGCGATCTCGCCACAGAAGCGTTCGGCGCTGCGGTCGGTGTCGCTGCACCCGGTGAGCAGGGCGGCAGCGACGGCCACGACGCCGAACGCGAGCCCGGATTTCGAGAGGTGTCGCAACGCTGTCATGGCCGGTCGACAGTCTCGCAGGTGCGACTCCGAAGGTTCGGTCACCGTGCCGTCACACCGTTTTCCCACATCACGGCATGTTGTCGAACGTTCTCTCCGCCACCGTCCTCGGTGTTCATGGTCAACCCGTCGCCGTCGAAGTTCACATCGGCCAGGGTCTGCCCGGTTTCACGATTCTCGGTCGACCCGACGAGGTCTGTCGCGAAGCGCGCGATCGTGTGCGGGCGGCGTTCGTGTCGAGCGGTCTCGAGTGGCCGGCGCGTCGCATCACCATGAACCTCGCGCCGTCCGATGTGCGCAAGGTCGGCTCGTCGCTCGACTTGGCCATCGCGATCGCGGTACTCGCCGCCAACGGGAAGGTGCCGTCGGCCTCGATCGCCAACACGGCGTTCGTCGGCGAACTCGGGCTCGACGGACGCTTGCGCGCCGTTGTCGGAGCCGCACCCATGATCGCCGCCCGTCGCGACGTCGACGTGGTGGTGCCCACTGACAACTGGGCCGAGGCATCCATCGTGCGACCGCGGTCGGTACGAGTCGCGTCATCTCTGTTCGAAGTCGTCGAGTGTCTGAACGGGCTACGCGAGTGGACGTGCCCCGAGGGCGCTCGGTCGCGCGACTCCGACGCCGCGGTGGTTCCCGACCTGGCCGATGTGCGCGGCCAGGAGACGGCGCGACTCGGTCTCGAGTTAGCGGCGAGCGGAGGTCATCATCTCTTGCTCATCGGACCACCGGGTTCGGGCAAGACGATGCTCGCGCAACGGTTGCCCGGCCTGCTTCCGCGACTCGACGACGACACCGCGTTGGCCGCGACGATGGTTCGTTCGGCGGCCGGCGAACCGTTGCCACCGGGTGGCCTCGTCACGATTCCGCCCATCCGCATGCCGCATCACTCCCTCAGTCACATCGCGATGGTGGGCGGTGGTTCGGGTGTGTTGCGGCCGGGCGAGATCAGCTTGGCGCACGGAGGTGTCCTGTTCCTCGACGAACTCGGCGAGTTCGCACCGTCGACGCTCGACGCCTTGCGGCAACCGCTCGAAGAAGGTGTGGTTCGGCTGTCACGAGCCAATGCCACCGCCACGTTGCCGGCCCGCTTCACTCTGGTCGGGGCAACCAATCCGTGTCCGTGTGGTGGTGGTCCGCCGGGTTCGTGTTCGTGCGACGACAGTGCCTTGGCGCGCTATCGACGGCGATTCTCGGGTCCGTTGCTCGATCGCTTCGATCTTCGAGTGGTGGTGCAGTCCCCTGAGGCCGACGAACTGCTCGGCCAGTTCGCGGGGGAGTCGACCGCCGAGGTGTTGGTGCGAGTGCAGGCCGCGCGCGATCGCGCGATCGAACGACAGGGTCGACTCAATGCCGCACTCGATGCCTCGTCGATCGACGAACACGCACCGTTGTCCGAGGCCGCTCGTCGACTGCTGCGCGACAACGTCGAACGCGGACGACTGTCCGGTCGCGGTCTGCTGCGAGTGCGCCGGGTGGCGCGCTCGTTGGCCGATCTCGCCGCCCACGACGGTGAGCTGACCGACCATCACATCGCGGCCGCGTTGGCTTTGCGCTCGCACATCGGGGTGCGCCCACGACCGTGAATCAACATTCGTGCGATCACATCGCAGTCACCCGACTGCTCGGATTGCCGGCCCTGGGTCCGCGACGACTGCGCACCGTGCTTCGCGAGCGGCGACCCTCCGAGGTCGAACACGACCTGCGTCGAGGTCGCCGTGTCTCGAACGATTCATCCGAATTGCACGAGGCCTGGACGAAGGCGCTCGCCATGGCGCCGTCCGATCGGGAGATCGAGTCGCGCTTGGCCGTCATGCACGTGACGGTGATGGGTGACCTCGACTATCCCGAGTCGCTGGTCCGCGACCAGGCCGCGCCGGCCGCGTTGTTCTGGCGCGGTGACATCGGCGTGATCGATCGTTGTCGCCGCGTGGCCCTCGTCGGCACTCGACGGGCCACCGAATACGGGCGCGGGGCTGCTCACGACTTCGGACGCTGTCTGGCCTCACACGGTGTCGCGGTGGTGTCGGGTCTGGCGCTCGGGATCGACGCGGCGGCTCATCGCGGTGCGCTCGCTGCGAAGTCGTCGGCGTCGACACAGTTGGCGGCGTCACCGATCGGTGTGGTCGCATCCGGACTCGATGTCGTCTATCCGCGACTCAACTCTCGCCTGTGGTCGGATGTGGCCGAGCGAGGTGTGTTGGTGTCGGAGTCGCCTCCTGGCACCGAACCCGATCGTTTTCGCTTCCCACTTCGCAATCGCATCATCGCCGCGCTGGCCGAAGTGCTGGTGGTGGTCGAGTCTCGCGCAACGGGGGGCTCGATGCTCACCGTCAACGAAGCGCTGCAACGCGACGTTCCGGTGATGTCGGTTCCGGGCGCCACTCGTTCGCTGGCGAGCGAGGGAACCAACTTGTTGCTGCGCGACGGTGCGCTGGTAGCGGCTTCACCCGATGACGTGCTGACCGTGCTCGGTCTCACGCCGACACGCCACGACGTCGTACGT
>VERK01000263.1 GCA_018882725.1 Actinomycetota bacterium
GGCCAAGGAGGATGTGTTCGGTGCCGATGTAGCTGTGGTTGAGCAGACGCGCTTCTTCTTGGGCCAGCACCACGACTCGACGGGCCCGGTCTGTGAAGCGTTCGAACATGCTCACCCTTTCGCCACGGCCCGAAGGCGCGTTTGGCTCATGTTACAGGTGGCCTGGGCGGGTTCCGAGAAGGCAACGGGACACCTGTTTCCGTGTCGAACGTCTCGTTTTAGCAGGGCACGCCCACTCGCCGATGGGAGTGAAAACCGACATAGCCTGCGGACGTGAGCGTTTCTCCGCTGTTCGAGCTTCCGGGGTCGGATGCCGATCGTCGTCGCGTCGACGAGGCGCTCGTTCGTTCCGTACGCACGCCTGACGCGTACCTCACTGAAATTGCTTCTCATTTGCTTCTTGCTGGCGGAAAGCGTCTGCGCCCCATGTTTTCCGTGGTCGCCGCACAGGTGGCGGGTGGCCCCACCACCGAGGCCTCGGTTCAGGGTGGTATCGCGTGCGAACTCGTGCATCTCGGTTCGCTGTACCACGACGACGTGATGGACGAATCGACTCAGCGACGCAGTGTCGAAACGGTCAACGCCAAGTGGGGCAACCTGCAGGCCATCCTGGCCGGCGACTTCTTGTTGGCGCGAGCTTCGGAGATCGCGGCGTCACTCGGCACCGAGGTGGCGGCGCTGCTCGCGCGCACCATCGGCCGTCTGTGCGAGGGTCAGATCGAAGAACTGCGCCACACCTACAACATCGCGCGTCCCGTCGACAGTTACCTGTCGTCGATCGGCGGCAAGACGGCTTCGCTGTATTCCACCTCGGCTCGGATCGGGGGGCTGGTCAGCGGATTCACTCCGGGGGTCGTCGACGCCCTCACCGAATTCGGTGACGCCTACGGCATGGTGTTCCAGATCGTCGATGATCTGCTCGACATCTCGTCCACCGATGCCGAACTCGGCAAACCGGCCGGTCACGACATGGTCGAAGGTGTGTACACCTATCCCGTTCTGCACACCCTGGCTTCGGGTGGTGTGCCGGCTCGCGAGTTGGCCGATCTCCTCGGCAAGCCGTTGTCGTCCATCGAGAAGGACAAGGCGTTGTCGATCGTCCGGACCAACGGTGGAGTGGAAGCGGCCATCGCGTTGGCCGAGACGTATGTCGTCAAGGCCGAACAAGCCTGTGATCGACTCCCGAATTCGGCGGCGTCGGTTGCCCTGCGCCGCGCGTCGGGCGCCCTGCTCGATTCAGTACGCCGCTAGTTCGTTGCGAGTTCGGCGCGCACACGCTCCGCAGCCGCTGCTCCGCTGAGAGCGGCCCCTTCGATTTTCGGTCCGGCGAACGCATCACCGGCCAGCGCGATCACGCCGGGACCGTGTGCCGATTCGATCGTCACCACGTGACACGGTTCGGGCCAGATCGACGTCGGTGTCGCGAAGCGCCAACGTTTGAACTCCGATGTCACGATCGTGCAGTCGGGGATGAATTCAGCCGCTGCGTGCCGGAGTGCCGCGTGGGCCTGGTCGTGATCGTCGTCCCAATGATCGAGGCTCCACTGCGGTGACGCGTGGAACGTGACGGCTGGAACTGACGAGATTCCCTTGGCGTGGTTGTCGCCGATCCACGAGAACGTGGCGTTCGGGTTCTGCCATCCTCCATGCCGGCCGATCGTTGCCGGCCGATCGAGCACCGCGAGAAGTGCGAGGGTGCGGTCGTACTCAGAAGACAGAAGTGCCTGCGGAATCTCGAGTTCGGCCGACACGAGTAACGAATACGTCTGCGGAAGCGGACAGGTGACGACCACGGCTTGCGCGGGCAGCACCGTTGCATCATCGAGAACGACGTTCCATGGTGATGCGTCGCCGCGTTTGATCGCGAACACGAGCGAGTTGGTACGAACGTCGAGCCCCCGAGCGAGGTGCTTGGCGATCGAGGTCATTCCGTCGACACCGACGTAACGCGGATGTCCGTCGTCATCCCCGAAGCCGCGGCACCATTCGCGCACGACTCCGGCCTCTGTCCACGCGTCGACCTCACGCGCGAAATCAGGCGACCGGACGGTGAAGAACTGTGCACCGTGATCGATCACGGCGGTGGTCGGTGATCCGATTCGACGGGTGGCGAGGCGCCCCCCGACTCCACGTCCTTTGTCGAGCACCGTGACGTCGAAACCGTGAGAGACGAGATCACGAGCCGCGATGAGACCACTGAGACCGGCACCGATGACGACGACGCGTCGCGGGTGGCTCATGAAGCGACGGAGCGCAGAGTCGGTACGACGATCGAAGCCTGGGACTTCCAGACTCGTTCGGCTCGACCGATGAATTCACCGAGGACGCGATTGACCGTCGTGGCGTGTTCGATCATCAGACCGTGAGCGGCACCAGACAGAACGATGAGCTCGGCCGTCGGAATTCGCTCGGCAATCTCTTCGCTGTCGGCCCGCGGGGTGAGGATGTCTTGGTTTCCGACGATCACCGCGGTGGGAACGTTGATGCTCGAGAGCATGTCGACGAGGGATTCGTCGACGGCCAACAGCGCCTGCACCTGACCGTTGAAACCATGTGATGCGCGCGAGGTTCCGATCGGACCGAGCCAACTCACGGCCGGCCACAAGCGACGGAGTGAACGTGGGCCGATG
>VERK01000264.1 GCA_018882725.1 Actinomycetota bacterium
GGTGCCGATCGTGCGGCCAGGCGCAAGAGGTCGAAATTCGAGCACCCAGCTCGTAGGCCGGCCGCGACGATGTCGATCGTGTCGGGGAGCGCGTGCAATGTGGCGAGTCGCAGACGACGAGCCCGCGAACGTCGGCGCTGGCGCAGTGTCCAGAGCACGATGGCCAGGGCTCCGATGAGCAGCATCATGCGAATCGCACCAAACGGGTGACCCAGCGTCGACCGATGATGTTGAGGACGAGACCGATCGTGAGGCACGCGTAGCCGAGTGGCGAACCGAGCAGAACCTCCCGCACCGATTGGTCGTCGAGACAGATCCACACGCTGCAGACGATCGGCAGGACGGTGAGAAATCGAGTGGACGCCAAGGCGGTGCTCGCCTGGCTTCGGCGTTCGTCCCGTGAGTGTCGTCGTTCGCGCAGCGTCGATTCGAGCGCGTCGATGTGGGCAACCGGATCGCCACCGTGCTCGGCGGCGAGTGCAACCACGTGCAAGGCGAGTGATGCGTCAGAGGTCGCTGACGTCGAGCCAACCACCCGGTGACACGCCTCGGCAACGGTCGAGCCTCGGTCGATGTCGGCCACGAGGTGCCCGAGTGTGACGGTGGGATGGCTGACATTGGCGAACCGAAGAGCCGTGGTGAGGCTCGATCCGCTGGCGAGGTGATGACCCAGCGCACGTACCGCTTCTTCCAATTGATGGTCGTGCACAGCACGGAGATCACGACACCGACGGCGAGCCCTCCAGCTGAGAGAGAACGAGCGAAGTGGATTCACGATGGGTCGTTGTGGTGCAGGGGGTGCACCCGAGTGATGGTGCGTCGCCCGCTGGCGAGCCGTTCGACGTGAACGACGGTGTGAATGGCAGCGGCGATCATCTCGTCGACCGTGACCCGATCGAGCCCGGGAGTCGATCGACGCAAGAGGAGGCCCAGGCGCGCGACGGCGTCGGTGGCCGAGTTGGCATGGATGGTCGCGAGCGATCCGCGGTGGCCGGTATTGAGTGCGTTGACGAGAGTCACGGCTTCGGTTCCGCGAATTTCGCCCACCACGATGCGATCAGGGCGGAGACGAAGTGACGTACGCAGGAGCGCATCGAGGTCGATGGCGCCGCGACCTTCCGCGGTGGCTGGTCGGCATTCGAGTCGAACCACATGGGGGTGAGTCGTGGCGAGTTCGGTGGTGTCTTCGAGAACCACGATGCGATCGTCGAGTGATGCGTCGTCGACGAGTGCGGCGAGAAGTGACGTCTTGCCGGCTCCGGTGGCCCCCGACACCAGCACGTTGTGTCGAGCCGCGACGAGATCGCGCACCGCCGCCCGAACGAACGAGTCGTCGGTGAAGTCATCGATCGTGAACGTGTTCTTGCCGAGCGATCGAAACGCCGCGCAGGCACCGTCGACAGCGATGGGAGGAATGACACCGCACACGCGAGTGCCGTCGGGGAGACGTGTGTCGACCACCGGATGCAGTCGGTCGAGTCGACGACCCGATGACGCGAGGATGCGCTCGAACATCGCTTCCACGTCGCCGGGCTGCAAGTGGCCGCAGAAGTCGATACGACCCCGACGCTCGGCCCAGACATCGGTTCCGTTGTTCACCAGGACGTCGGTGACGTGCTGGTCGTCGAGGAGATCGCGAATGAGGGACGGAAGCGGCGAGATCACGGTGACGGGTGACGAGGTCCGACGACGAGTGGTTCGAGGCCAAGGCGCAGAACCTCGGGGAGACGCGAATGAAGGAGACCCGAGTCGACGCGACGGGCGACGTCGTGGTCGACGGGAACCGACGCCAGGACCGACACGCCCAGGACGTTCTCGACGTCGCGATCGTTGAGCACGCGATGCGGAGGGCGCACGACCACGAGGCCGTCGACCTGTTTGAGTCGAGGGTCGACCACGGCTCGTCGAAGAGCGAGGTAACACGGCTGCACCACCATGATGTGGAGATCGCTGTGTTCGTACAAAGAATTAGGAAGAGTCACCAGGCCGGCGTCGATCACGGTGTGGTGAGCGGATGTGTCGTGCGTGAGGGCTGATGCGAAGACCGACCACGCCGCCGAGTCGTTGGGAGGTAGGCGTCCCGATCCGAATGGGACGATCGCCAGTTGATCGGTGACTGGTGCCGTGAGATCGGCCAGCCGTTGGCCGGCTGCATCGACCAGCCAGTTGGTGATGCCGTGTGGCGGCGTGCTGACCCCGAGGATGGCTGGCTGATCGCCACCCAGGTCGATCAGGCGAGTGGAGAGGCGACGATCGCGATCGATGACAGCGGTGCTGAGGAGTGCGGCCAGGGCGGTGGACACCACCGAGGCGCCGCAGCCACCTTTGGGCGAAGAAACGACGACGAACACGACGACCTCTCACGAGCGGGACGGAGGGGAAGTCGGTGACCGTGAAGTCGGCGGAGTGTGTGGAGAACCTCCGGCGACGCGGAGACGATCAGACGAGTTTGAGTTTCTTGGCGGCGTAGGCGACCAGGCCCACGAGTGCCGCGAACATCACGAGTCGCTTCATGGCGGGCAGGTTAGTGACGATTGGGCAGTACCCTCACCGTCGGAGGTGTCCGAGTACCTGGTGGACTCCGCCGCCTTCAAAGCGGTTGGAACGGGTGAACCCCG
>VERK01000265.1 GCA_018882725.1 Actinomycetota bacterium
CCGCTCGCCGGTGGCCGGTTCTGCACTTCGATCTGCCCAAAGGCGTCGCCAAAGTTCCCGTTGTCAACATGGAACTGCAGAAGTTGCTGCTCGAGCTGGCGCGTCCGCAATTCATTCCGTTCGCGAAGTTCGACATCGAAGGAACCGAGAACATTCCGGCCGACGGTCCGGCCATCATTTGTGGCAACCATCGTTCGTACTTCGACATCTTCGCCATGGCCGTCACGGTCGCACGGGCCGGTCGTCCGGTGCGCGCACTCGGCAAGAAAGAAGTGTTCGATGCACCCGTGATCGGACAACTCGCCACCGCACTGGGTGGCATTCGCGTCGAACGCGGAACCGGCAGCGACGAACCCCTCATGGCCGCGGCCGACGCGTTGCTCGCTGGCGAAGTCGTGGCGATCATGCCGGAAGGAACCATTCCGCGCGGACCGGCCTTCTTCGATCCGGCTCTGAAGGGCCGTTGGGGTGCGGCGCGCTTGGCGATTCTCACCAAGGCTCCGGTCGTACCCGTGGGACTGTGGGGCACCGAGAAGGTGTGGCCGCGCTCGTCGCGTCTGCCCAACCTGTTGAACGTGGTGAATCCGCCGCTCGTGCGCATTCGCGTGGGCGAGCCGTTCAAGATCGGTGGCAAGACACCGGCACCGGCCACCAAGAAGATCATGACCGCGATCAGCGGCTTGCTGCCGGCCGAAGCTCGGATGAAACGCGTTCCGACCGAGGCCGAACTCCGCCTCACGTATCCGCCGGGTTACACGGGCGATCCGGAGAGAGAAACCACGCGTCGGCCCGGCACCGACTGAGATCGCGGTAGCGAGCGCGCCTCAGGCCGCGCGCAGTGCCGGCAACACGTCGCTGGCCAGAACGTCGAACGAATCACGCAGTTCGCGATCGGGCATGCCACCCATGTCGAGCATGACCAAATGCGTGTCGAGATGCATGGTCTCGCGGGCCACGGCGAATCGTTCGAGAACTTCGGCCGGCGAACCGCAGATGGCGATCGACGACGTCATCGTGTCGTACGACGGGATCGGGAACGGGCGCGGTTCGCGACCGGCCCGCAGAGCGCTTTCACTCGTCCACTTCGAGAGTTCGCCCCAGTACGCCTCGTAGCGCGGGCGAAAGCGCGCGTGAGCCTCTTGTGACGTGCGAGCAACTCCGAAATGACAGATTGCACCGACGCGCCGTTGCGCCGGATCGTGGCCGTACTTCGTCCAGGCCGCTTCGTAGTGCTCGACCGCTGGTTTGAACATCTCCCACACGCCGAACACCGTGGGCAGCATGAGCCAACAACCGAGACGCGCGGCCAGATCGACACTCTCGATACTGAGACCGGCGCCGACCCAGACCGGCGGGCGCGGCGATTGCGTCGGTCGTGGGTGGACCGTGGCGTGATGGAGCGGTGCGCGATGTCGGCCCGTCCACGTGACTTCGTCTTCCGACCACAGCCGCAGGATCAACTCGAGGCTCTCGGCGAAACGCTCGGACGCACACGCTTCGTCCTGACCGAACTCGGAATAGACGTCGGGGAACAACGTGCCGCGACCGAAGCACGGTTCGACACGTCCGTTGGAGATGGCGTCGATGGTCGCGTAATCCTCGGCCACGCGGACCGGATCGAGATTGGCCGCGAGGGCCACGCCGGTGGAGAGGCGCAGAGTCGTGGTTCGCTCCGCCGCGGCCGCGAGCACGACTTGTGGTGACGACATGATGTAGCGGCTGAAGTGGTGCTCACCGAAGTGGATGGTGTCGAAGCCAGCCGCCTCGGCCCACACCGCCTGATCGATGAGATTGCGATGGCGTTGCGCGGGTGTGCGCAGTTCGCCGGTGAGCGGATCGCGGATCAGATCACCAAGAGAGAGCAGACCCGTGCGCACGGATCAATCGTACGAGAGCGGCGGACCGTCGAAGCGATCGACGGTGGTCACGACGGGCGAACGCTTCAGTTTGGTGGGCCGCCGCTCGGGATGGCCGAGGAAGATCACGGCCGCCAACACGTGATCGGCCGGCAAGCCCAGCAGCGGGCCGGTGATCGGCTCGACTCGCGTTGCGAAGGTGGTGATCACTCCGCCGAGGTCGTGTTCGCGCGCGGCCAACAAGATGCTCCAGCAGAACGGATAGATGGACGCGCCGCCGGCCACGGCTGGACGGTCGAGGTCCTTGTCCATCAGCGCGATACGCGACAAGTCGGCGGCCACGGCGAGCACGACCGGAATCGATTCGATGTTGGTGAGCAACGGATTGGGTGCGTGCGGCGGTCGATCGGTGGGCGGTGTGTAGCCCGCGGGCGGTACGGCCGTGAACGGTGTCTGGCCCGCGGCGGTGGCCACCATGTAGTCGTCCCAGACCGGTTGCATGGCGTCGGCGAGGGAGCGGCGCACCGCGCGATCCTTCAACACGGCGATGCGCCACGGTTGGCGGTTGCCGCCGCTCGGTGCGAAACGCGCGTCGTCGAGGATGGCGGCGATCGTCTCGTCGGAGACGGGACGATCGGTGAAGGCGCGAATTGCCGCGGTGGACCGCAGTGCCTCGCGCAGGTCCATCAGCGGCTTCCGGCTACCTTCGCGCGGACGATGTTGAGCGCCGAACCGGCCTTGAACCATTCGAC
>VERK01000266.1 GCA_018882725.1 Actinomycetota bacterium
CTCGCGTATCGCGCGTCGTGCGCACGAGTTGGGCATCGAGATCGTGGCCGTGGGCACCGACCTCTACGGCGTGAGCACGGTCGATGTCGCAACCGCGATCGATCGCATCAGTGCGCTCGGCGCTAGTGATGCGGCTCTCGTGAAGGCCAGCCGAGTGGCCGCCCTCGAACGTGTGGTCGACGCGGTCACGTCTCCTTGAGGAACGCCCAACGCGGCAGGCGATCGAGATCGCACCACCAGGCGAGGAACAACGCGTAAGCCGCGCCGATCATCAGCACCCAGCGCGCGCCGATCGCATCGATCACCGGACCGGCCACCAGTCCGCCGATGGTGATGGTGCCGCCGAACGACATGAACCACAGCGGCATCACCGTCACGCGTTCTTCGTCGCGCAAGTTCTGTTGGAACACCGTGGCCATCACGGTGGCCAGTAGGAAGTAGAAGGTGCCGAGAGCGAAGCCGGCCGGAAAAGCCGGGCCGGGTGACGAGATCAGCCCGAAGACGGCCAGGCTGACGCCGAAGCCGGCGAACGACGCCGAAATCACCTTGGGGCGATGCACCTTGGTGAGGAACGTTCCGGCCGCGGCGGCACCTGCGAATGCGCCGGTACCGAACACCGCGTAGATCCAGCGATACGTGGAGCCCTCGGGATCGACTGCGAAGTTCTCGCGGGTGACCGACGGGAAGAGAGCCACGACCACCAGCGAGAAGAACGAGAACGAGGTCATCGCCAACAAGAGGCGCGACAACACCGGGCGATCGCGCGCGATGTTGACGCCCGTGAAGAGTCGACGCCAGCCCTGATCGTGGTCGAGGGTACGAACGGTTGGCAACGTGACCATGGTGAGGGCCACGATGAGGACGAGATACGTAGCCGCATTGATCACGAACAGGCTCGCGGTCGACACTCCGACGATGTTGAGCAGGGCCGCGATGCTCGGGCCGAGTACTCGCGTGCCGTTGAGCTGCATCGAATTCATGGAGATCGCGCCGGCCAAATCGCGTTTGTCGACCAGCATGGGGATGGTTGCTTGGAACGCCGGATTGTTGAGGGCGTTGGCGATGCCCACGGCTGCCTGAGCCACGAACAACGACCAGATCGGCCCGTCGGAGGCGACCAGTGCTGCGATCACCAGCGCGAACACGAGCTGCACCCACTGCATTCCCATGAGCCATCGTTTGCGATCGAAGCGATCGGCGATCAGCCCTCCCGGTACCGCCAACAGCAGGATCGGACCGAGTTGGGCGAACACCAGGAGCGACACCACTTGGGCCGAACCGGTTCGGTGATCGACATAGGCGGGCAAGGCGAGGTTCTGCATCCAGGTGCCGATATTGGAGAAGAACAGCCCCGACCAGATGAGCCGGTAATCGCGGTAGGCCATGGCGGCGCGGGCCGAGCCGGGTGTGTGCCCATGCGGAAGCGGAGGGAGTTCGTCGTTCATGGGCCTCTGCGAGCCTAGTGAGGGTCCACAGGCGGAGACCGGAACGGTGACAGACTCGTGACGTGAACACCGACGTCAACACGGCAGTGAACACTGATGCTCGGCAGAACGAGAAGCCGGCCGAATCGGCGTCATCGTGTCGCTCGCCGCTCGGCACGTACCCCGAGTGTCCGTTGTGCGGCGGCGACTTGTTCCCTGAGCACGCGCACTTCAAATGCTCCGGCTGCGGCTGGCGCGACTCCTGTTGCGACTAACGCCAGTTCGGCGCGCCGATTGCGCGCTCGATGTGTTGCGCCACGGCCAGGACCACGTCTTCGCGGCCGGGTCGTCCGACCACTTGCACACCAATCGGTAGTCCGTCGTCGACGCCGGTGTGACGACCGGCCGGCACCGAGACGATCGGAAGAGGCGACACGAGATTCCACACCGAAGTCATGTCTTCGGAGTGATGTCGACCATCGTCGTGACTTTGTGCACGCCGGGTGTTGAGTTCCTTGGTAGCGGGTCCCGGCGGCTGCGACATGGTGGGGCACACGATCACGTCGTTGTGCTCGAGTGCCGAAGCAACTCGCTTCCACGCAACGGTTCGGTCGATCTCCAAGCGCTTGGCGTCCACCGCGCTGAGTGTGCGGCCGTACTCGATCAGCGAGCGCACGTCACCGTCGAGTTCGTCGGCGCGAGAGTCGTATTGCTGGCCGTAGTACGTGGCCATGAAGATGCCCCACAACTCCAGCCACACCAGGTTGTCGTGAGCGGTGAAGAGGGGAGGGGCGGCCTGGCAGGTAGCGCCGGTGTCGCCGAGGAGTTCGACCACGTCGACGACGGCTCGGGTGATCTCGTCGTGGACCGCCCAACAACCCAGCTCGATCGACCAAGCGACCTTCAACGACGACAGGTCGACGTCACGACGAGCTGTCGGCTGAAGAGCCGGATGAAACGAGTACGGATCGCGCAGCGACGGCCCCTGCGTGGCGAGCAGGAACTCCCATGCGTCGTTCACACTGCGCGCGAGTGGTCCGTGATGCGAGATCAGATCCCAGAGGCCGGGCAGGACGTCCATCGGAATGCGGCCGAGTGACGGTTTGAGTCCGACCAGTCCGCACCAGGCGGAAGGAATGCGCACCGAACCGCCCATGTC
>VERK01000267.1 GCA_018882725.1 Actinomycetota bacterium
CGCATCGGTCGCGACCTGAACCGCGGTATGGAAACCGAACGTGACATCGGTGCCGACGATGTCGTTGTCGATGGTCTTGGGCACTCCCACGATCGGAAGGCCGGTTTGTTCGTGGATCATCGAAGCGACGGTCTACGATCCGTTGCCACCGATCACGACCAACCCGTCGAGCCGCTGTTCGTCGAAGCAACGGCGCACTCGATCGATCCCGTCGTCATGATCGAAGGGGCTGCCCCGCTTGGTCCCGATGATGGTCCCGCCCTTGGGCAGCAGACCGCGCATCGACGAGATGTCGAGACGAACGAACGTCTGCGCCATCACCCCGTCCCACGAGTCGATGAACCCCAGGATCTCGTCACCGTGGACCGACTCGCCTTTGCGCACGATGGCGCGAATGACCGCGTTGAGGCCCGGACAATCTCCCCCACCGGTGAGAACTCCGATGCGCATGAAGTCAGCCTACGGGTGGAACAATGTCGACATGGCGTGGGATTCCTCTCGACCGGTTCCGTGGCAACGCTTGTCCCGCGAATGGCTCGTGTACGCGGTCGTCATGATCGTGGCGTTCCTGATCTTCCTTCGCGACACGGTGAATGGGGCGTCGGTTCTCGGACTGGCCGCGTCGTATCCGCTGTACCTCGGTTTCGGTGCGGTCCTCGCGAAGTTCGGCTACCAACGCAAGACCTTCCGTGATCTGCGCAACGAGACGCGCGCCCGCCAGGCGCCACCGGCGTCGTCGTCCACGACGAACACACGCTCGCGTCCGGCTCCGACTCGACGCACGAGCACGGGTCCGTCGCAACATCGCAAGAAAGGCAAGAAGAGGTGAGTGACTACGTGCTGGCGATCGACGCCGGCACCACCGGCGTGCGCTCGCGGGCCGTCTTCTCCGATGGCCGTCCAAGCATCGCCGCCTACCGCGAGTTCACCCAACACTTCCCCGAACCCGGTTGGGTCGAGCACGATGCACTCGAGATCTGGGCCGCGGTCGTGGCCACCTTTCGAGAGGTCGTCGAACGAGCCGGCCTCCCCGCCGCCGTGGGTATCACGAATCAACGCGAAACGGTCGTGGCCTGGAGCGCACGAACATCACTCCCCCTCGCTCGCGCGATCGTGTGGCAGGACCGACGTACAGCCCAACGGTGCGACCAACTCGCACCGCACCTCGACCTCGTTCGGCGCCGCACCGGTCTCGTCCTCGATCCGTACTTCTCGGGCACCAAGATGGCCTGGCTCATCGAACACGGGGTGTCGGCCGACGACGATCTCCGCCTGGGCACGATCGATGCGTGGATCGTGTACCGCCTCACCGCCGGAGCCGTTCACGCCACCGATTCATCCAACGCGAGTCGCACGATGCTCTTCGACATCGCTGAATTGTCGTGGAGCGACGAACTCTGCGAACTGATCGGTGTTCCACGTCGGGCCCTCCCCACCGTCGTGCCGTCGAGCGGACGCATCGGCACCACCGCCTGCGCCGAACTCCCCACCGGAATACCGATCTCGGGAATCGCCGGCGATCAACAAAGTGCGCTCTTCGGTCAAGCCTGCTTCACCCCCGGCATGGCCAAGAACACCTACGGCACCGGCAGTTTCGTCCTCATGAACATCGGCCCGACTTGCCCGGCGCCGTGCGACGGACTTCTCACGACGGTGGCCTGGACTCTTCCCGACGGTGCCGGAGGCCTCACGACCACCTACGCATTCGAAGGGGCCATCTTCGTGACGGGTGCGGCCATCCAATGGTTGCGCGACGGCCTCGGGATCATCTCGCGCGCCGAGGAAATCGGTCCATTGGCCGCGAGTGTGGCCGACAGCGGCGGACTGTTCGTGGTTCCGGCTTTCACCGGACTCGGAAGTCCGTGGTGGGACCCGTACGCGCGCGGGACCATCGTCGGCATCACGCGTGGCTCGACACGCGCGCATCTCGCGCGGGCCGTCGTCGACGCCATGGCGTTGCAAACGCGCGACGCGATCGCCGCCATGCAATCGGCCAGTGGAGTGACCATCTCCGAACTTCGCGTCGATGGTGGCGCCTCGGTCATGGATCTCCTCCTTCGGATCCAGGCCGACCAACTCGGCATCGCAGTTCGTCGCCCAGTCGACCAGGAGACCACCGCATTGGGGGCCGCCTTCCTGGCTGGCTTGGCCGAGGGCGTGTGGCCGGACCTGGCTGCGATCGCCGAACGTTGGCAGACCGATGTGGTCGTCGCTCCCGCGTCCGATCGAACTGCCGCCGACGAGTTGCACGCCATGTGGTTGCGCGCGGTCGAGCGTTCGCGCCACTGGGCCGTCTCGACCTGAGTCGATTCAGCCTTGCCGCATCGAGGCACCGGCCGCTCGGCCGATCGCCGACACTTGTTCGCGTTCGCGAGCACGAAACGCGCGACCACGTCGTTCGGCCGCGAACGAGAAGTCGGTGCCGGCCAGATGGGCCCAGATCACATCGGACGGCGTGTGCTCGGACCCGCTGTCATCGAGGTGGACGGTGCCGGCGAGGAACGCCACGCGCCAACTCGGATCGGGCACTTCACCCGATGCCACGAGCACGGCCGAACGACCACGATCGACA
>VERK01000268.1 GCA_018882725.1 Actinomycetota bacterium
GGCGATGATGACGAGGACGTCGCCGCCGCCGACGGTGTCGCCGGCCTTGCAGCGAACTTCCTTCACGGTGCCCGACTTCTCGGCCTGGATCTGGTTCTCCATCTTCATGGCCTCCAGAACCACCACCGCCTGACCGGCTTCCACCGTCGCACCCACTTCCACGAGCACCTTCACGATCGTGCCCTGCATCGGTGCGGCTACTTCGCCCGAACCGCCACCGGCTCCGCCACCCGAACCCGATGCACGCGCCGGCTTCTTGGCCGCGGCCTTGGCTCCACCGGCGGCCACTGCGACGACGGTCTGCTCGGGGACCCACATGGCCACGTCGAAACGCTTGCCGTTCACTTCGACCGTGGTGTTGCGACGCACGAGCGGCTCGGCGTCGTCGCCACCGCCGGCGGGCTTGGGTGCTTCCACGCCCGACAAGTCGAGTGTTTCTTCCACCCACTTGGTGGAGTGCGTGACCGCGGCGAAATCGGGGTGACGCAAGATCGCGATGTCGGCCGGAATGGTGGTGGCCACACCTTCCACGACCATCTCTTCGAGAGCGCGGATGGTACGCGCGATCGCGGTGGGACGATCCTTGCCCCACACGATGAGCTTGCCGACGAGGTTGTCGTAGTACTGGCTGATCTCGTCACCCGACTCGTAACCCGAGTCGAAGCGAACGCCGAAACCATCGGACGCCACGAGCTTGGTGATCTTGCCGGGTGAGGGCAGGAACTTGCCGCCGGCCGGATTCTCGGCGTTGATTCGAATCTCGATGCCGTGGCCGTTGCGACGCGCGGTGACTTCCTTCTGCGTCATCGGCAACTTCTCGCCACCGGCCACGCGAATCTGCCACTCGACGAGGTCGATACCTGTGATCACTTCGCTCACCGGGTGCTCCACCTGCAGACGCGTGTTCATCTCGAGGAAGAAGAACTCGCCGTCCTGGTAGATGAATTCGACGGTGCCGGCATTGAAGTAACCAACGGCCTTGGCGGCCTTGACGGCGGCTTCACCCATCGCATCTTCGACGCCGTCGGGCAACGACGGAGCCGGAGCCTCTTCGACGAGTTTCTGGTGACGACGCTGCGCCGAGCAGTCGCGCGTGGACACCCACACGTAGTTGCCGTGCATGTCGCCGACCAACTGCACTTCGACGTGGCGCGGCCACGTGAGGTACTTCTCGACGTAGATCTCGTCGCGTCCGAAGAACGCCTTGGCCTCGCGCTGCGCGCTGTCCATCGCGTCTTGCACTTCGGCCGCGCTGCGCACGACCTTCATGCCACGACCGCCACCACCGAACGCGGCCTTGATGGCGATCGGCCAGCCGAACTCTTCGCCGAACTTCGTGATCTCGGCTGCGGTGGTCACGAACTCGGTGGTGCCCGGAACGATGGGGGCGCCACCGCGCAGAGCGGCCTTGCGGCTCGAAACCTTGTCACCCATTTCCCGAATCGCATCGCCAGGAGGGCCAATGAACGCCACGCCCATCGCGTTGATGGCGTCGGCGAAGTCGGCGTTCTCGGAGAAGAAGCCGTAGCCCGGGTGCACACCATCGGCGCCGCTCTTGCGGATGGCGTCGAGGATGGCCTCGGTGTTGAGGTAGCTCTCGGCCGCGGTCTGTCCGCCCAGGGCGTAGGCCTCGTCGGCCAGGCGCACGTGCAGGGCGTTGCGGTCGAGTTCGGAATACACGGCCACGGTGGCGATGCCCATTTCGCGGGCGGCGCGGATCACGCGCACGGCGATCTCACCGCGGTTCGCAATGAGGATTTTCGTCAGCGGTTTGGGGGTCACTTTGGGGGGCACAAGTGACAATGTTGGTGCATGGACCGCCCGTCAGTCACACCAAACGAGACCGTGGGCACCTGGGCGGTCGAGCGGGTGGCCGAAACCGGAAGTACCAACGACGATCTGTTCGACCGCGGCCGGGCCGGGGCGCCCGACCACCTGGCCCTGGTGGCCGCCCACCAGACCGCGGGCAAGGGTCGACTCGACCGCCGCTGGGAGGCCCCGCCCGGGGCGAACCTCCTGGTCAGCCTGCTCTTTCGGGTCGTTCCACCCAATCCGCACGAACTCGTTCATGCCGTCGCCCTGGCCGCCGCCAATGCCACCGTTACCTCCACGGGCGTGGCGCCCGTTCTGAAGTGGCCCAACGATCTGCTCGGCCCCGACAGCACGTCGAAGTTGGCCGGGATTCTCGCGACGGCCGGTCCGTTCGCGGGCGATCGCCCCGCGTTCGTGGTGGTGGGCCTCGGCCTCAACGTGAATTGGGCGCCCGAAGGGGCCACGTCGTTGGCGGCGATGGCTGGTCGCGAGGTGGACGTGGACGAGGTGCTGCGGGCGCTTCTCACCTCACTCGATCGGTACACCGCGATGTCGCCGACTCAGTTGCACGAGGCGTATCGCAAGCGACTCGGAACCCTTCGACGCGAGGTGATCGTGCATCTTCCTGGCGACAGCACCGTGGAGGGACGCGCACTCGACATCGAAGCCGACGGTCGATTGGTGGTGCTCGATCGCTGCGGTGTGACGCATCGATTCTCGGTTGGCGACGTCGTGCACGTGAGG